>NZ_JASCPT010000011.1:0-81620 GCF_029959775.1 Pseudomonas sp. PS01270
GCGTGAAGGTGTCGCACAGACCGATAATCGACGACGACGGCAACGAGATGGTGCGCGCACCAGTGTCGACCGACGTGGTCGTGACGCCGTGAAAAAAACTCATAAGGATCAGTCTCCAGAAACGAAAAAGCCCCGCATGAGCGAGGCTGTGTGGGTGTTCGTGTTACGCGTAACGGAAAAGAAAACGCCCCGTCAGTGCGGGGCGTTTATTGAAGCTGGCCGGTCACCCACGGCGGCGCGATCGGACGGTGATCGATCAGTGGGAATTGCTCGCCTTGTGGCCAGTCGCGCAACAGCCGGCGGTAGCCTTGCAGCTCCGCATATTGCTCAGGCGTAATCGAAGTCGACCCGCCTTCCTCGACCTCGTCGCGATGGCGTGAAACCAGAGGGTCAGTAGCTGCCAATTGCCGATCTCGCCAAACACGCTCAGCGGCGGCCAGCACCTCAGAGCTAGGCGCCGGCCGCTCGACAAGGATAGGCCCGCCGAACTCATCAGCAGCGACGACCATGCCGGCAGTTTGCCCCTCCAAAATGGCGCGGCGATGCAGATCGGACACCTCAACGGCATCACCCGGAATCACCTCATTAATGCCACTTTCATAAAAGCCCAGCTCAGCTGCACTAAAGAAAATCACGATCAGTACCCCCATACATGCCAAAAAATGACCGGGTTAACCGACGTGGTAGGCCCCGAGTTCGCATTGACCAAAATACTATTGAGGTTACTGCCGTTCTTCCTCACCCCAGCAATAGAAAACTCAGCCGCCCCCGCTTGCGCTGATAACGGCACTGAGACCACCGCCCCAAAAATCGCGTTAGGAAACGCGATTGGGAGAACAACGGCCACCTCCGCATTATCCGTAACAGCTACCGACCCCCATTGTTCGATCAGACCCGACGGTTGCCTCTGATAGCCATTACTTGATAACGATGCGATGCCCGTTCCACCAACAGAAAGCCAACCAATCCCCGACGCAATAAACTCCGCCGCAACACCCATAACCAGCACCACGGTGGGCGCGCCAGTTACGACGCCATTCGGCCCGGAAATGTTGCCGTTGATGGATCTCACAGTGCAGACGGTATTTGCTCCCGCCTGAATGTAAATGCGACTTCCGCCAGGCAACAGGGTGGCATCAGGCAGCGTGAGAGTGATAGTCGGCGCGCTTGTATATACGTACTTTCCGACATCCGCCGCCGTCAAAACCGTATTTGCGGCATAGGCGACGTACCCGGCAAAACTACCCGCCGCGCGCTGCACGAATTCAGTGGTTGCTAGCGCCTTGGTGCTGTCGAACTGAGGCCGAGTTGTGAAGTTCTCCCCCGCCATGATGCCGGCAAAACGCAGCGCAACAGTGCCACCGATCAGCCGCCACTGATCTTGCAGTCGAATGAATTCGGCGGTGTCGCCCAAGTTCAAGACCAGAGGGCCAGCAATACCGGTTGAGGTGTAAACCAGATCGGCCCCATCCCCGATAATTCTCAGGCCGCCAGAGCCCGCACAGACAAGCGCTACAGTAGCGCCTTGCGCGATTCCAGCCGTAGGCGGCAAGGTCGCGGTGAGCTGTGCCACACCCGAAAAGCTGTGTAGGCCGCCGACGTGCGCAGCAGTAAGCGCCAAGTTCGCGCTGTTTGTGGTGAAGCCCGAAAACTCGACCCCGCTACGCTTCACGAACTCAGCCGTAGCCAGCAACTTGCTGCTGTCAAATTGCGCCGGCGTCGGCGCCTTGGGGCTTCCGACAAAGATCGGAGAAAGCAAACGGGCGAGACCGTCGGTAATGTCCTTGAACGTCAAGGCCGTGACACCCACAGCAATCGCGCCATCTGTCACCAACTGCCAAATCGTGTCGGCCTGAGTAGCCCCCACCTCAACCGCCAGCGTCATATTCGGCGTGACCTTGGCATTGCTGTCGGCATCACTTGCCCGCGTCCAGGCACCGGCCGCCACCACATACGGCCCGTTATCCTTCGCCATCGTCTGGTTCTTTACCAACACCCGGTCGCCGGCGTTCAGCGAAACACCATCCACCACCTGCAAACCGAGCAGAGCAATGTTGGCCGTCGTTGCGGCGCGCACAGATTGCTTCATGTCGAGCCGGCTCAACTCGTCCAGAAGACGCGAATCAACATATTCGCGGGTAGCCAGCACCACCGCCGGATCAATTTTGAGCGTGATATTCCCGGTGTTGCTGACCACAAAGTTCATGCGCACGACTTGCGTGCGGCCAGAGCCTTGCGACAACAACGGTTTGAAGCTTGGCGCGCAGTTGGCCACCGCCACCAGATCGCCGTCCGCATCGTAGAGGCCGATTTCGCGGATCCACTTACCGCCCTCATCGGCTGGAATGATCTGCTCAGCGATGATCACCGCCGGATTGACCGGGTCAATCTTCAGTTGGTTGAGCGGCTTTCGGCGCCACTCATTGAGCAGCTTGGTTTGAATGGCAGACGGAACCGGATTAGGCGGATCTGCCAGCCCGTTCGGGTTAGCGTCCCCCACGCCCATTTCGGTAAGTTTCCAGGGAATGCCAAGCGCGTCGGCATTCGCCTGCTTGGCCATCCCCACGTTCGTGAGGATCGCGAAAAACTGCGAGTTCGCATCAATCATAATAAACATCCAGGGTGTCTATGGTGTGTTCGCGGCCGACCACGCCAAAGCTGCCGGTGACCTCGATGTCACGCATGACGGGTGGGTAAACGTCGATCTCGTCGCCGTCGTAGAGGGATACGGCTATATCTAAGTTGCCTTGGGTTTCCAGGCTGATCGCCAGCCCGGTCAGTTGCCGGGTAACAGGCTTGGCGTCGTCAATCAGGCGCTCAAGCTCCTGATACATTTCCTCGGTGATACCGGTATCGAGAACGCCCACCTTCAGAGCGAAGGTGCCCGGCACACCCTCGGGCACCGTCTGGAACCACTCGACAATCTCGATCAGGTAGCCCAGCGGCTCGACCACGCGGCGCAGAGCGCCGATGGTGCCCTTGTGTTTGTGAATGTAGAAAGACGCCTTGATGGCCGCGCGCTTGGTCGCCTCAGACCATCGGTAGTCCCAGCGATCGACCGACCACGCCCACGCCAGATGCGGCAGCAGATGCACCGGACAGGTGTCGGGGTTGTAGAGATCGCGCAGTGGGACAATCGTCTTTTCGAAAAACGCGGCTTCCATGGCCCGTTCCAGTTGCGTGCTGTTGAGCGGGAGTAGACTTTTCATATCAGCCCGCCAGCCTCACGCTGTAGCGCGTACAGAAAGCCGCTTGCGCCTTGGTCGGGGCCAGATCCTGCCACCCGACCAACTCAACCCGGGCAACGCCGGCAACGTGCAACTGGGCGTCAACAGCCGAGCGGGCGACCTCTACGCCCAGCCGCTTGCGTGGATTGATCCAGGATGCCAAGCGGCTTTTCGCCTCGGCCAAACTGGCATCCGCTTCCGGACCGGCGCCGGCCATGTGCAAAATGGCGTCGATCTCGTAACGGATCACCTGCGCGCTCTGCACAGTCACCCGATCTCCAACCGGGCGGACGTCATCGTCATTCAGAGCGGCGGCCACTGTTGCCAGCAGCTCCGGCGGCGCTTCGCCCTCCCCGTCCAGCCCGAGCACCGTGACCGTGACGTAACAAGGCTTCGGACTTTCAGCCGTGGCGTCTGCCACCAGTCCCGATGCGTTACGCGCGTGCAGGATGTAGCTGTTGCGCGGGCCGGCCGTAGTCAGTCCTTCATAGGCCAACTGGATACGCTCGCGAAACGGGTCGTCGTCTTCCATGACCTTGGGCACCGGCGGCACCGCCAGCAAATCCTCGGCCTGAATGACCAGGCGCTGCAGATTGACGTTGGCCCCCAAGTGATCGAGGTCGCCGCGAATGGCGTGCGCCAGCAATAGCGCCTTGCCGGCGTCATTGACCCGGGCGCGGTTGCCGACCTTGTTGTAGGCCCCGACCTCAAGCACTTTGACCACTGGATCGCTTTCCAGCGCGGCCGTCCAGTTGCCACCCATGTACCCGCGAAAGACGCCTAAACCATCCTGATAAACCTCTTCGAAGTCCAGAGGCTCCAGCACGGTAGGCGCCGGCAGCGATGACAAATCAACGGTACTCATGCAGCCACCTCCAACGTGACGCCGTCGCCCAGGTACTTCCCGACGATTTGCAGATTGATTTGCCCACCAATGACGGAGAGGACACGCACCTGGTCGAGCTTCAAACGTGGCTCCCAGCGCCCCAAAGCCCTGGCGACCTCAGCCTGTACGGCGCTTTTCCAGCCCTCGTTAACGGGCAAATCGACAAACCGCCGCAGCTTGCTGCCGTACTCCATGCGGTGCCGGCGACTGCCCAGCGGCGTGCTCAAGATGTCGGCAATGGATTGCCGCAGGTGCTCGATGCCGGATATGGGGAGGCCGGTCTGGCGATCCATTCCGATCATCGATGTCACTCCTTGAACGGCTCGTATTCTTCGCTGGCTTTCAGGAACTTGACCGCCTCGATGTCGGAGGCTGGCACCACGACCGTCGCCTTCTCCACCGGATAGGAACGGTCGGTACCGGGCACGATCACCAGTCGCGACGTGTAGAGCTTGTCGCGGAATTTCAAGGACTCAGGCGATGAGTAAGTTGAGGATGACAATGCCGGTTCCGAGGACGTTTGCGCATCGGTTGAGGTCGTATCGATCTTGGCCATGTGGTTCTCCAGGCATGAAAAAGCCCGCACTTGGCGGGCTGGATGAATGTTTGGGTTAATGCTTGTGGTGGTTGTCGCTGTTGCCGACGGCCATGATGTTGCCAGCGCCGTCGATGTTGCCCGTTACGGATAACGCGCCGTCGATATTGACAGGCCCTTTGATATTCACGGTCGCTTCAAGATCAATCGTTCCCGACTTCACCGTTACCGCGTTATCCGTAACGACGACGTCCGTGCCGCCGACCTTGATCGCCACCGTGCCACTCGGCAGGGTGATGGTGTAAGACTTGGCCTGCCAGTCGTAGACCAGCGAGCCGCCATCATCAAAACGCCAGACCTCGACATGGTCGCGATTATCTGGCGGCGGCCCGGCATTGCCATACAAGCCCGGGACAAACGTGCCTTGTGACACGTCACCGCTGGGACTGATCAAACTGCCCTGCTCGCCCATGGACGGCGCCCGCCAGTGTCTGGCCTTGCCCGCCGCGATGCTGTGCCACCGCACCCAGGCGCTGACCCATTCACTGCCATCCGAGACGCGACACACCGGCGGCGAAGCGGACAGATCCAGCGCGACCACATAGCAAGCCTTGACCACGCCGGCGAGCATCCGGTCGTGCTGGGCGCTCGCGTAGCCACTCACACATCCTCCGCAGGGACAAAGTCCTCTTTGGCCTCGTTATTGAATCCAATGAGCAACGTGCCCGGCGGCTCGTCAGGCCAGAGCCATTCCTCTGGGCCGAGATAGACTTGCTGAGTCCACTCCACCAGCCACACGGTGTATCCATCCAGGTGCGGCTGGGTCCAGTCCTGCAGCGATTGCACAAACTCGGCGGGTTCAACTGGCAACCCCCACGTCTGCGAACGCAGCAACACCGCCAACTGCGTCGCCAGTTGCACGGCCTGTTGATGATGGTGCGCCTTGATCGGGTCAACAATGATCCGAGCCTCGAACTTGCACACCAGCGAGGTTTCGCCGGTGCCGATATCTTTACCCGGCTCGATCTCGGCCACCTCCAGAAACACCGCTGGCAGCAACACGCGATCCTTAATGTCTGGCCAGGCTGTGACGGTTTGCACGCCAGGCAAGTGGGTACGAAGATGCTGTTCTACCGCCCTATAAAACTGGTCCAGGCTGAACGGTTCTTCAGACATTGCCGATCCTCTTAAGGTATTTCTGCAGCTCAAAGTTGAGTTCCTGCTTGAGAATCTCCAGCAGACGCTCATCTGCCTTTTTGACCCAACTGTCGAAATGCGGCCTGGCTTGCTCGAGCGACACCTTGGCCTTGGCCAGCGGGAAACGACTACCATTTTCGGCGACCCAACCCGAACTCGGCCCGCGACCGGGGGACACCGTGCTATCCGGGTAGTCGTCCCCGTTGAAATGCTTGGAAGCTGTGCGGATCCAGATGTCGGGTTTGTTGCCGTAGACCTTCTTGAGAAAGGCACCTTCATAACGCCGCCCCGCCACCGACACACCGCTCCCGGTCTGCCGCGCCCGGCCGATCCGGCTGGATTCGATGGCGTTCAAACCGAACCACAGTTTGCCGCTCGCGGCACCGCCCGAAACCGGATAGCTGCGCAACCGCTGACGCACCGCTGCAACAGCAATGCGCTCTGACCGGCTGACGGCTCGGGCAATGTGCGTGCGCAACCAGCCCAACGTCTTGTTGATTGCGCGTCGATGCGCCGCAGCGGCCGCTTTCGGCACCACCTTGGCAAAGTCCTGGAACGCCTGAAAATCTGCGGCCGAGGACTGGATAGAGATCATCCCGCCCCCGGCCGAGGGTTTGAAATAGCTGCCGACGCTCATGGCCGCAACCTCAGAATCAGGGCGACCAGCCCGTCACCGCTCGGTTCGAGCTGGATCAGGTCGTAGTCACCGCCGCCATCCAAGGCAGGCAGGTCAACGCTAACCAGCATGCCCTGTTCCAGACCTTGCGAATCGCTGACGCGGATCTCAAAGCGAGGCTCACGCAACCCGGTGTTGAGCTTGCCGAACTTGGGTTGCAGCCAGGGCGCGGCAAACATGCCGAGCACTGGCTCTTCGCGACCCTCGATCCGTGCGGTGTCGCCCAGCGTTTCGAACACCACCGCGTCAACCTCGGCGATCAGATCGCGAAAGCCCATGGTCAGAGTTCCAGCAGGATCTGGGCGCGCGGTCGAGTGCACAGGTGCAGCGGGTTGGACTGAGCTTCACCGGCCATACCTTTGTTGAAGGGCAGCGGCTCGATCATGCTGTAGTACGGGATGCCTTGGGTGTTGACCGTTTCCATGTAGTCGGCCGGTGCAAACACCGAGATGTATAGATCTGGAACGCCTTCAGGAACCAGCAGCGCCTTGTCGTCATGGACAAAAGACACTCCGGCGACCTTGCCACGGTAACGCTCCCAGATGATGCCGCCGAACTCGAAACTTTCCCGGGCGTCACCACGCAGCGCTGCCGCTTGCTGACTGTTGAGATAGGTCTCTTTGACCGACTTGTGAACAATCAGCTTGTTCCAGAAGTTCTTGCCGCAGAAAGCGCGCGAACCGGTACTGGTCACGCTACCCAGCGCATCCTCCTGCATGTCCAGCGCCTCACCGCACATGACCCGCAGCTCGGTATCGGCCTTAGTCAGCCCCATGGACATCTTCTGACGCTGCACACCGAAGCGCTCATACAAGTCCAGCAGCACCGTCTGACCGTCAGCGTCGAGGATCTGGCCGTTGAGTGCGCCCATGCGCTGGAACTCATGCGTGGCGTCCAACTGACGACGCGCCTTTGCCAGACGTGCATTGACCACGTCCTGCACCGCCTGCAGCTCAGTGCGAGTGCCGAAGGCGCGGATGCCTTGAATCTCATCCGCCTTGATGGTGAAACGCTCCGGCAGGTGCACGGTGTTGAACGGGATCAGGTTGCGCTTGCTCGCAGCAACCACCAGGCCAGAACCACCGCGCTCACCGGCCGGCACCAGTGCCAGGGTATCACCGTCCTTTTCAATCTGTACGGTCAGGGTGGTAATGCCTTCCTCGCGGAACAGACCCAGGGCGCTGATGCGGCCCGGCAGGTAGGGTTGATCATTGAGTGCAGCGGTCAGCGAGGTAACGGTAAACGCTTCGTCTTCAAAAATGGCGATATCGGCCATGGGTACTCTCCAGAAACGAAAAATCCCGCACGCGGCGGGATGCATACAAAAAAAGGATCGACTTAGCGGACGATCACGAAATGGGTGGCGAGTGCTTTCTCGGCGGCCAGATCCAGACCGGTCAGGTGCGCTTCGCTGACCTCGGCCAACCGCACCACGGCGCGACCGCGCCGCACCACATCGGATTCGCCAAGCGGGCCGTAGAGAATGGCGACAGCATTTTCGGTGCCGTCCTCAGCCGTTGGGTTGTACGGTGCGAATTCGCCGGAGGCGGTCACCAGTCCGAGGATTTGTCCGGGCCACAACTCTGGACCGGCCGCGACGTTGATCGCTTCACGCGAAATATTGCCGGCGCCTTCGGACAGCAGGAATTCACCCGCGTGCATCGGTTCCTGTTTGATGGTCATGCTCTTGCTCCTTTCGCGCTTTGCGCGGTTCCAGTTTGGGCCGCTTGGCGAGCAGCCCAAATCGAGTTGGGGTCAGGTTGTTTGGCCAGCACCTTCGGCGCCAGGTCGTCCGCCAGCGGCAGACTGTTGTCGATTTCAAAGCCCTTACCGCTGGTGACAATCTTGTCGAACAGACGCGCCCGCACCGCCGCCTCGTCCAGACCTGCAGCGACATACTCGGCGCTGAATTCCGGCAGCCGCGCAGCCACGCAGAGGTCGTTTACCGCCTTGGCGCGCGCCAGACCGGCTAAAACGATCTCTTCGCTTTCAAGCTGGGTTGACTTGAGCAGCGGCTCGACCAGGTTGCTGATGCCCGCCGCCGTGCAGCGCTGAGTGACCATCAATGCCAACTTGGCCGAGTCGACTACTGGCGGCACCAGCGGCGGTTCGACAGGATCAAGATCAGGATCCGCTTCAGGTGGCTCGTCGAGCTGGGCCAGCAAATCAGCCGGTGCGTTCTGGAATCGTTGCAGCACCGCGCCTTGACCGAGACAGGCTTTGACCTTGACGCCGTCGCCCACTTCATCGGCCAGCCCCAACGCCACCGCTTCGTTGGCGGTCAGCCAGGTTTCAGCATCAACCATTCGCCGCAGTTCGGCGTCATCAATGTCGGGCGCCTTGGCCTTATAGGCCGCGATGATCGCCTCCAAGGTCTGATCCAATACATCAGCAACCCGGCGGAAGTCCTCAGCGCTACCGCCTGTATAGGTGTATGGGTTGTGAATCATCAACATGGCGTTGGCCGCGATTACTACGCGGTGTGCGCCGCACACGGCCACACTGGCCGCACTCGCGGCCAGTGCATCGATCCGGCCGGTGCAGCGCTCGCCCAGCCGCGACAGCGCGTTGTGCATGGCCAGACCGTCGAACAGGTCACCGCCGATACTGTTGAACGCGGCGACCACCGGCGACACACCATCATCCATGGCGCGCAGATCCTGCACGAATTGATTGGCAGTGATACCCCAAGCACCGATCTCGCCATAGACGAAGACTTCGATCACTCGCTCGGTGGCCTCGCCGCTGGCATGAACGGCGTACCAGGTCTTGTCCTTGACCTCGACGCGTTTGCCGGCGCGGTTGTAAATACGCGGTTTCGCAGTTTTGCTCATGGTTGCTCCTTGTCGTCGGTGTCTTCGACGGCATCAAGGGTGTTGTAGTTGAGGCGCAGCGCTGTGGCCCGCGCCAGATCGGCGGCGTTTTCCAGATCGACCGTTTCGGCGTCGTAGCCGGTACGCAGGACCATCTCGCTGCGCGACGAAAAACCGGCTCTCACCTCCATCGCTCGTGCTTGCACGTCCTGAACCGGCTGGATATAGGCCCAGCCTTGCGGTACCCAGCGAGTGCGAAGGTACTGGCGGCGTTTCTGTGCGTAATCGTCCAGCACCAGAACACCCGACAGCACCGCCATGTCCATCCACGCCGCCCGCACAGGACGGCAGAGCTGATGCACGTACACGCTGAATTGCAGTTGTTCCAGACGGCGCCGAAACTCGTTGAGCACCACCCGCAGCGCTCGGTCGTTGATCCCGCGCATGTCGCCGGTGAGGATTTCGTAAGGTGTGCCCGATCCCGCTGCTGCAGCCATCAACTGCTGACGCATGAAGTCCGGGTAGTTGTTGCCGGCGTCTGGCGGTTTGGAAAACTCAACCTCCTCTCCCGGCCCGAGTTCCTGCATGGTGCCGGGTTCGAGCGCGACCATAGGGGTAAACCCGTCGCGATCAAGATCCAGCGGAGCGCCGGTGACCGGATCGCGTGGAACCGGTCCCGATTCCGGCGACGGGCGCTTGATGAAACCGGCAAACAGGTTGGCCACCTCTTGGCGGAACAACACCGCGTCGTCGTAGTTGTCCAGACTGCGCAGCCGTTTAAGCACCGGCGACAATCGCGGCACACCACGCAGTTGTCCTGGCTCCACCGGTTCGAAGATGTGCAGCACCTGCGCGGCCGGGACGCGCACTAGCTGGTTGTAACCGGCGTTCAACGAGGCCGAGTCACGCGGATGCGAGAGGTACATCCAATACGCTACCCGCTTGCCGCCGGGCGTGAACTCGATGCCGGCGCGAATGATGTTGCCGTTCTTGGTGCTCTCGAATTTGTCGTGCGGAACGAACTCCGGCGCCAGGATCTGCAACTGCAGCGGAACCGCCAAGCCTTCATCCCGACTGCGAGGACGCAAGCGAACAAAGCATTCACCCGATGTTTCCACCGTGCGCGCCACTAGCGCCTGCTGGCCGTAAAAGTCGGTGCGGTCATCCGCATCAGACTCATCGACCCAATCTCCCCACAGCTCCTGCATCAGTTTGCGCAAGGCATCATCGTCGGTTGTCGGCCGAGGGGTGATGCCGGTGCCGATCAGGTTGCTGACGCGCTTGTCGATGACGTTGAAGGCATACGGGTCATTGCGAACCGCTGCCCGGGAGCGCGAGCGCAAATTGCGCAGTGCCGGGGTATTGATGCTGTTGATCCCGTTGTCGGGAGCGTCCCAGTTAGCGGATCGGCGGCCTTCACCAGCGCCTTCGTAACTGGCCTTGATGTTGGACGGCAGCACAAAGCCGTTACGGGTCAACGTCGGAAAATGGCGGGCCATCAGACCCCCTTCCCTGCGTGGAACAGCCGGACCACGCGCGAACGCGGCCCGGCGGCGCTGGCCAGCGACGAGCGTATTTCTTCGCGAGCCCTGAGGAGTTCATCGACCGTGCGGTATTCCACGGTGCGGTCGGTGTAGCGCACAGTTTTCTCACCGCGTGCGATGGCCGCCTCAACCGCGTCGAGGTGCTTTTTCGTAAAGGACATATCAGCGTCTCTTCAGATAGCCGCTGGCAGAGCTGCGGCGTTGAGGGGGGGCTGCCGGTCGTGATTGTGTAACCGGTGCAGCGGGTGGTGGTGCGGGCTGGGCTTGGCGTACAGCAGCAGGCGCCGGTGTTTGCTCAACATCAAGTCGCTCGCCCTGAACAGGCTTGGTGCTCAAGGCGTCATCGAACAAGCCGGACTGGGCCAGGGCTTGTCGCACCCTGCCCCAATCGTGTTCCTGGTAGCGGTTGATGCCGAGGTAATGCGCCATGGCCAGGCAGTACACCATCAGGTCGAGCGCTTCGTTGCGCTCGGCCTTGCCCTTCACCCATTCGATGCGCTTGTGCCCGCGCACGTAACGCACGACTTTGCGCTCGGCGACGCACTGGGCGAAGAACTCGTCCGGCAGGTCGTTGGCAAAGTGCAGCGAACCGGGGCCGTCCGGGAACGGGTAGCGGTTGTAGATCCAGTCTTTGGCGGTGTCGGTACCGACAAACCACAGCTCGGCGCCGTTGCGTTCGGTCTGGCCCTTCCATGTCACGTCGACCATGGACGGGCGCTGTGCAATCACCGGTCGGCCCGGCTTGCTCGCGCCCTTGATGGCGAAGATGTTGCGCCAGCGGCGAACGCGGCAGAACTGGTAGACCTCATCGGTGTGGTGACCGCCGGAGTCGACGCCGACAGCGAGAATCGCCAGACCGACACCACAGGGATGCCGGTAACGGGCCTTGAGTTTCTCGTCTAGTACAGCCCAGGTGCGCTCGTCTGCCGGATCGCCCCATATGATCTGGTGATCGACCACCCAGCGCTCCATGCCCACGCCGAAGCCCATCACCATCAGTTCTAGGCGGTTGGCCTGGACGTCGACGGCGCCGGTCAGCATCAGCACACCGGCCGGCATCGCGCCGAGGGTGTAGGTCTCCAGCCGCGCCCGAGCGATCAGCACTTCCGCCTTGGTCTGTTCGAGCGCGCTGTCCCAAACCTTCGCCAGACGAGTGTTGTAGAACACCTGCATCAGGCTTGTATCGCCTTGGGCCTGGGCTTTTTTTGCGTCTTCAAACTCGACGGCAAGTGAGGCCCAGTCCATCCAGCCGGTCGGCGAGTACAGTGCGTTGAGATGAAAACCAACGGTCTTGCCGTCGCCGCCCGCATGAGCGCGCCACTCGCCTCGGGCGAGCATGTCGCTCTTGTGGTGTTCCTCAATCAGCACGTCGCACTCCGGAGCTGCGCACTCGTAATGTACCGTCGTGCAGTCCTTGCTGTAATGCAGTCGCTCCCATTCCAGCACCTGCATATGGCCGCAGGTAGGGCACGGCACGTAGTAGTGTCGCTGGTCGCTGGACTCAAAAAGATCCGCAATTCGCGAGGCGCCCTTGATTGTTGGCGAGCTGGAAAAGTAGATCTTGGCGTTACGGCCGAAGTTGGTCGCCCGCGTCTCTGCCAGCCGAATGGGATCACCCTCCTGGCCGACGTCGTTCTCCCAGCGGTCAACCTCATCGCCGTAGATATAGCGGGCCGACAGCTCCGACAGGTTGGCCGCAGAACCGGCGGTGGTAACGTACAACGAGCCACCCTCGAACTCCTTGGTATCCATCGTGTTGCGTGCATCCCGCGAGCGGGTGGCCGCGACCCGCTCGCGCAGAACGGGGGTAGCCTTGATGGTCTTGCTGATCCGTCCCGACACCCGCTTGGACAGGCTCAGGCTGGGCAGAAGCGCCAGGATGTTCGATGGAGCCATGTGGATAAGACCGCCCATCCAGTTCAGGGCGATCTGGGTTTTCATCAATTGCGAAGCCACCATGGTGACCACGCGCCTGCAAGGGTGAGCCGGCGACAGGCAGCGCATAGGCTCTCGTGCATAAGGTGTGCGAGAGGTGCGGTACTGGCCGGGCTCAGGGGCACCGGTGTCACGCGGGATTCGCATGTACTCATCGGCCCATTCATCGATCCAGAGATCTGGGTCTGGGCGCAGTCCACGGAAATAAGCCTCACGGTACACCTCTGCACCGTCAGGAAATTCCGTGTGCATAGGTTCAGTCCGTTGTCATGGCGTGGTCAAGGTCCGCTGCAGAGAGGCGCTCGGCTTCTTCCAGCGTTCGGCGGAAGGTGGCGGTCAGGTGTTTTTCGATCAGCCAAGGATCGGTCATGGCCGCAAGGTCATGGGACAGCTGCGGTAGCGGACCGAAAAGCTGATCGCGCAGCAAGCGGCCGGCGTTGTAGGCGCCGATTTCGACCGCTTCCTTGGCAACCAGTGAGCCCTGAGCTTTGCCCAGCTCAATCTCCGCCAGCTTGGCCATGTTGTGCTCACGCAGGGCGCGGGCCTTTTGGAAATCGGGCTGCTTGCCATCGCCAGTGAGAACCTGCGGCGGCGCAGCCGTGGAAGTCGGCTCGGTCTGAGTGGACAGTTGGCTGTAAACGTCACGCTGAATCCGGTCCTGCTGGTGTCGTTCGGCGACGGCGACCTTGCTCGGGTCTGCGGTGTCGCGAATCAGCGCTTCGGTGGCATGCACATCAACCTGTTTGCCGTTGGGCGAAAGCACCAAACGGTTGTTATCTTTCAGCCAGGTGATGTAACTCGGCGACCTGCCGAGCCGGGCCGCGAAGGCACTCTTCGACAGGTAGGTTGGTTCTGTCATGAGCCCTCCTTTTTCAACGTATTTCAATGAATCCTTTCAAGATTTCAATGATTGAAATTTCAGTAAGCTGAGGAACCTGCGGCTAACAGTTTCCCGCGGGTTTCCGACCCCGTACCCTCCGGATAACCCCAGGGTCCCCGGCGGTTTCAGGCTGCCCCGCCACCATTCGGCGGGACATCGCACACGCCAAGCCGCTTGGCAGCCCAGCGTTCGTACAAGCCGATGGCAACATCTGCACCGGCCATTGCCGTGAGACAACCCAAGGCGCCAGCCGTCCATAGCGACATGCCCGCCGCGATCATCAGCATCATTGCCGAGACTCCGCAGACAATGCAGGCACCGGATCGAAGCGCAAGCCGACGCATCAACGCCCAGCCCCGGGCACCATCCTTGTCTGCTCGCCACATCTCACCGGATACGCCGCCGACCAGAGCCAGGACGATCACCAACCAGATCGGCATTTCTGCCAGCGCTTGCTGCTCATTTGTCATGTTGTGCCTCAAGTGAAGGAGCATGCCGAACACAAAAAAGAAAACCCCGCCGGAGGGCAGGGTTTTCAATGTCGCGGCATACGCCAGGACGAAGTGCACAGCACGTGCTCGGGGAAGCGCCAAGGCGCAGAATCCATATCGTGGGGACTTTTTACCCCCTGAGTACGGAACCGAAAAGGGGGCATTTTCGGTTATCCAACTTGACGCAACTTTGAAGCAACTTTGAGGAGACTTTGAGGCAAAGCACCCCGACCAACGGTAAGCCACATTCGTGCGTCCTTGCGCTCGGCCAGCACCTCAAAGAGTCGCACATGAAGGCGGTGTACAAGATCGTAGTAGGTTTGCTTCGCCTTTGAGACGTAGCCCAGTTCGTGCATCTGCGCTGCCCATGTTGGTGCAGGGTCAAAGCCATAACGCATAACCGCCAACTGTTGCAGCCTTTCACCCCGACCATCTTGCCGGGCTATCTCGGAAAGGGCGGCACCAACTTCCTGTGCAATTGCATCTGGTCCCGCACCACCGCCGAGAAGAATCCGAGAACCGGGTGTGCCTCGCGGCGCGCAACCGCCCCACTCCATGATCGTCGCCATCGGGCTACCCATGCCTCCGGCTTCACCGCCGTGTCGGCATTGCTCGCCCCAATGTTTCAGCAATAACTCCATCGACTCAATCATTGCCCTGCCCCCGTAAAACCCAACCCGACACAGAAATACCCCAACCCGACACAAACCCAACACACATAAATCCCTTTAAATTCAATGCTTCAATCAAACTTGTGTTGAGTGTGTCGGGTTTGTTGGGTTTATCAGTCTTCGCATAAGAAAAAATTCCTTCCGTTGAATTCGTTGCAAAGAACGTCATGCATGCGCGTGCGCGACACAAAACCCAACACACCCCACACAACACCCGCGAAGGCATGTAATTCGGGCACTCAAATTGTGTGGGGTGTTCAAAATCAACCCGACACACACTCAACACACCCAACACACTTTTGAAAATAGTCATGCTGCAAGCGCCTTGATGTGATCCCAGCTGTCCACGTGCCAGCCCGCCAGCTTGGCCTTCGCCCGCCAGTTCTCTACCTGCTTGCCCAGCTCTGCCGCCTTGAGTGATGGGGGCGGGGAAGCATCCAGATCCACAGGAAAGAAAAACACGCCGAAGCGACGGTTATTGCCATCAGTCCAGGGTATCGCCCGCGTTTTATCCACCTCAGAACTGATGAATAGAGAGAACTTGGTCTGACTCATCACGTGCTCTTTGTTGCGCTGACACCATTCGAGAAATAACGAATAGAGATCGGTCGATAGACACGGTCCCCAAAGCCCATGCCCCAGCTCGCTGTACTTCCACAGATGCAAGAATGTTTGCCAGCCGGCCCGGCTCAAGGCCACCAAACGCTCACGCGCCTCGGTCGATGGCGGCCGCGTGCGCTGGTTGAAGTCCCCTAGATCGACCGACAGTAACCAACCGTAGAGCGCCGCCACCCCACCCTGCTCCAGTTCACGACCAATCGCCTTTTGCCTTGCGACTGGCAGGGTCTCCATAGGCCACATCACCAGCATTCGTCGATCACTGTCGCTAATTGGCCACGGAAGAATCTCGTTGCTGAGAAATACCGCATTCATATGGTTGGCTTCTTCCCAGCCATTAATGAACTTCGACTCCATCCGCACCGTTTTACCAGTGATCAAGTGCTTGATCTTGCCCACCTGGTTGTAACGCTGATCGCGACTGACCACCTCTTCGAAGACGGACCACAATTTGCGGCTTTGCCACGCGTTGAAACTGCTTTCCAATTGCGTCTGACCAACAGTCGCCGCGTATTGGCCGTAAAGCATGCCGAGTGCGTCAGCGAACAAAAGGCTCTTGCCCGAACCTTCCATGATCGAATGCATCAACACAGCGGTATCCATCTTGGCACCCAGGTGCTGCAGCGGATACGCCAGCCAGCGAGTTAGCCAATCGGTTGCAGCTTCATCGTGGTTACAAAGAAATGAAATCAGCCAACGCAGGTTGGCACACGCTGCATCATCCCTGACTGGCTCAAGCGGCAACCCGTCAAAGGTATTGATGTACACCGCAGGATCCTTCGTCATGGTCGGATCAAACACGATGTGTTCAACATCGACGGTGCGCCGCTCACTGCTGTTCAACCACAGCGGGTAAGTGTCACCCAGCGCCATCTTCACCGCGCCTTCGGCTATACGCCGCTTCTTTTCCCGATCCCAAACGTCTTTGGTGCCATCGATGTAAACGTAGCGATCGGTTGGAGACATCCCGAATGCACCGCCTTTCTTCCCAGCCATACGGCGCGCCTGCTCGATCTCGCGAACATGATCGTCAGAAATCAGCCTCTTTCCGGTGTCGTCCAACCAGGCTTTGGCCAGTGGCTTGCCCACACGAGCTTCGAAGGCGGACTTCTTCATTACCTTCGATTGGTCGCAGTCCCACACGTGCGTGGTGCCCTCGACCAACGCAAAACGACGCAGAATGTGATCCAACGTTATGACCTCCCCCGCCCCCACGTCAGGAGCAGGAGCGGCCTCGCTGGACGGGCATGTTTCGTCGGAGATCGGCCCGCTCATTTCATCGGATGGGGTGGGGGGAAGATCATTCGGATCTGGACGGGCGGCGTATTGCATGCCCAACATTCGTGCAGCATCCTTCACAGCCTTCGACTGGTCGCCACCGTGCTCGAGTAAGCAGAACACTTCAAAGGCGTCGTTCTGATGCCCGTTCGCGAGAGGGTCAGCACCGTGGTGCGAATAAACCTTGTCCTCACTGATCGTCACCCCTGGCAGACCGGTGCTGCTTTGAGGGTACAGCCACTTATTGCCTCGCTTGATGTATCCATGGGCACGAAGAAGCTCCGCAACATCGTGACAGCGGTTGAATTCATCAATTACCGAGGGCTGTTTGCCGCCACCGAGTGAAGGACGCTTTTGGGCTTTGACCGGTGGCTTTGGTGGCGCAACCGCCCATGGACACGCAGCTTCAGCATCTCGCTTAAAAAACTCCCAATTCTGCCAAATGGTAAGCAGCTCGTTGGTCAGCGTCGGCAGCCCGTCAGTAGCACTTGGAGCAGTTTTCCAGATGTAAGGTTTGCCGGTACCGGGATGAATTGATGGTGGAAATACGTCTTGCACCAATCCCGCACGTAGTTCAAAGACCGTGAAGCGTTTGAACGGCTCGGCTTCGGTTCGTGCAGCAGCTTCTGCGGAAAGATTACCCTGCTCTTTCGCAATCTTAGCCTTGTCCATCAACCCTTTGAAAATCGAACCGTCCGGGTCTTTTTCATTCGGCCATGAAAGTGAATGACGCGTGAGTTCGATGCCTTCCGGCACCTTGAACACCACCCGGAATCGCAGCGGATTCCCGACGATAGTCGGGAACACTACTGCCATCGCATCAAGGTCAAGGCCCAACAGTTCATACAGAACATGTCGCGTCCATTGAACGTCATCAACATCCAGTGAACAAACGCGGCTCGGCCCCAGCACGACGCCAAGGTTGTGATTTGGGTTTCGTTGCCAGAACGCCTCGGCCGTGTCGGCGTCGGTGATATAGCCTCCGGGCTTATTCCACCCTAGGCCTTTCGGAGCCTTTTCACCTGGATCAATCGATACGAGTGCCAAGTCAAAAGTACTGATGTAACGCTTTGCCCACTTAGCGATGGCTGTTCCTTTGCCCGATTCACTCATCGCCGGGCCTCCCGCAACTCCTGACAAGAGATGCAGGTCTCGCAACCTTCAACCTTCTGCTGTCGAAGCAACGGGATTGGTTCGTCGCAGTCGTCACAGAACTGCGCGCTAACGCGGCTCGATGGCACGCGGCGACTGCGATGAATAGCAACATCAAGCAGGTATTGCGCCTGCTCATTTGCGCGGTCGATATCATCAGCCATTGATGCGATCCTCCATCGCCTGACGAGCGCCCGCCATGATTCCAAGGACTTCGCGGATCACATCCATTCCGTGCTTTTCGAGATCCACGACTTCATGAAGCTCCCAGACGTTATCCGCCGCGCCGTCGTGCATCTTGGCCACGAATTCACCGGTTTCCCCGAGCAGCTTACCAACCGCTTTCAAGGCATCACGGGTTGCCGGTACGGCCACGGGCCGGTACCAAACCGCACCTGCTGGACGCATCAATGCATCCAGCAAGCGTGGATCAGCGGTCAGCCTGATCACTTCCTCAAGCTCATCTGGATTCAGCCAGCGGCGTTCTTCATCGAGCTTGAGTTTCTTCTGAAGGGTGTCGTTGTCCAACACCATTTCAAAGGCAAGGGCGGTGATTCCGCCCTTGTAGTCACGACCAGCGCGATAAATCGCTTGGCGTAGTGGCAGGACCGGACCAGCGTCCGGCAAAAGATCTGTGCGACTCATAACCGTAAATCCCCTGTTTACGGTGTAGCCATAGCCCAGGGCAAACCCTATCCTATGACCACGACCGATGTGCATGTGCTGTGTATCGTCGTAGTCGGGCTGGGGGATTCTTTGGTGAGAGGCCCCAGCTCGACACCTTTTAAGCGGCCCTAACCTTGCGGCGCGATCCGATTGGACGAATCTCTACCGCTGTACAGGCCCCCTTCTCATCAACCCGAACTCGAATATCTCGAGCTGAGTTGAGCATTTGAGAGACAGCGCTTTGCGATACCCCAATCAGTAAAGCGAGCTCTGGTTGTGTCTTACCCTCGGCGAAATCTCCCAAGGGAATTCCTATTTCGTTTGCCATCCACGTTTCCTCGAATGGGCGTTGCGGAATGGATATTAGTGTTACTTCTTTTAAACAGCAAGAAAAAAGACGTGCCGCTGTTTTGATAAAATAAGTCTTCCTTATAAATTGGGATGCATGATTACCTCGATATCCTTTTCTGCCGACGACGAGACCCGAAAAGCCGAAGCTATGCGCTTGAAGGCTATTTATCAGGACCGCAAACGGCATGATCCCTCCCTTACCCAGGACAAAATCGCCGATCTGTGCGAATGGGCTGGGCAAAGCGTTGTCAGCCAATACTTAAATGGCCGAATCCCTCTCAACATCGGAGCGCTGATCAAATTTTCGAATGTCTTGGGCTTTTCGCTTGAAGAGGTAAGTCCACGTCTCGCTGCTCTCGCCGAAATGCCCCGCCTGCGGCATTCGCAGAGCAGCAATGAAAGCTCGAGAACCCCCGACTGGGAAATGCATCAGATTGAAGTGTGGGATGACGAGACCCCGCTCGGGCCTGATGAGGTAGAGCTGCCGTTCTTTAAGGAAGTGGAATTGTCTGCGGGTAATGGATCTCAGGTTCGGCTTGAAACAAACGGACGCAAGCTTCGCTTCGGGAAACGCACTCTCAAAAGAAAAAGCATCGATCCTGCTTCTGCAGGTTGCGCTCCAGTAACTGGGAACAGCATGGAGCCAGTGCTTCCGGATGGCAGTACCGTGGGTGTAGACACCGCGAATACAGTCGTTCAGGACGGCAAGATGTACGCCATCGATCACGACGGACAGTTGCGTGTGAAGCTTCTCTATCGATTGCCAGGCTCAGGTTTGCGCCTACGGAGCTACAACACTGAGGAACACCCGGACGAACGCTACGATGGCGACTACGTCCAACAGCACATTCGTATCATCGGGAAGGTTTTCTGGTACTCGGTAATGCTTTAAAAGACCTCTCACCAAAGGCCCGTAAGGGTCTTTTTTTTCGTCTACTAATTTTATTTATCAATTTTTATAAGTGATACTGTTGACATATTAAATCAGTAACACTAATTTTGCATCGGAATCTACCTCTCACCAAAGAGATCAACCCATGCAAATCACACAGCAAAGCGACACCCGCCGCTCTCTGTTTACCTGCACCCCTCCGCATGCAGCAGTCGCGCCGCAGTTGAAGACCTACAGCTTCGCACGGGACTTCTCGTCGTCAGCAACCCCAAGGCCCGTACCGCCGCTATCAGGCCAGTCATTTTCGCTAACGCATCCGAAGCCACTGCCGGGCCGCTCGGAGACGATGCGGCATGAATAACTACCTCATCCCCCTCACTAAACAAGACCTGTTGCATCACATGCTCCAGGTTGGTGGAGGTGCCGTGTGCCCTCTTCAACGACCAGAGCAAACCATCTATGCAAGCTTTGATGTGGAGCTCACTCAAAACAGCGCAGTCGTCAGCGTTGAATTGGGAGGTCACACCGGCGAACTGACCCTCAAGCGGTCGGACCGAGCCAATCACCTGCACCTGCGGGATTTCATCCAGGACATTGCGAACGGCCGAATTGAATCAGCTCAACCCGCGCCACCCGAGCAGTCCGGCAGACTGGCGCAAATTGATCAAGCACTTGCGGACTCGGAAGCACTGCTTGCCCGCGTTCGCAAACTGATCGCTGCCTGAGGACTGCGCCATGAATCGCACCCTGGACGAAACAGCCGCATTGCTCGGAATCAAGCCCCGCGCCTTCCGCACCAGGTTGCGCGAGCTGAGCATTCTCAACAGCAGTGGCGACCTAGCCAGCCAGCACCGTGATCGCGGCTATCTGTATTCGGATCCGCGCAGCACAGTGATTCCGTCCCTCAACAAGTGCCGTCATTACTCCGTGGTGATGGTGAAGGAAGAAGGGATCGAATGGCTGGCCAAGAAGCTGGGAATCATCATTACCAAAAAGGACGCCGCTGCATGAAAACCAACAACCTCAATGCCTACACGCAAGCCCTCGGCGCCCTGAAGCTGATCCCGATCTACTTGAACTGCCCGGGGGTAGTCAGCCGCGCAACGCTCGTTGGCGCCTCGACGGAAGCCATCCAACTACTGGAAAGCATGCCCGTACTAAGCACCGAGCTGGCCGAGGTATTTCGCTGCGTCAACAACGTGATCCTTGACGGGCAAGTCGCATACGTTACGCCGACCAACTCGCCTGAGTTCCCATTCGGCGCCGTGGTGGCTGATGCCAAGGGCAACATCTGCGCGGCTGCCATGGGCAAAAGTAAAGAAGGCCTCGCCGAGCTGATTCGCCTCAAGTTGCTGCCCCCATCGGAGGGGTACGGGGAGAACGCAGCGTGAGCAACACACTAGAGCAATTGCGACGTCAGTTCGCTACTCCATGCCCGACCTTGGCAGCAGTTCGGGAACAGTACTTCGCACACATCCGCACCGACCGCTACCTACTGGCCGAGATCAAGGCAGGTCGTATCGCGCTGGTCGTGAAGCGTTTGCACGGGTCGGCTCGCGCACAACGAGTGGTGTACCTGCACGACCTGGCCGAGTTCCTCGACGCCCAAGCGGCAAAGCAAGCGGCTTGATTTCAACGGTCGCCTCTGCCGTCCAGAGGCACACAAATCGCACATCAATAGGCACAGCACATGAAACCTACGGATACGGCCGAATTCATCGGCGAACTCAACGCAGGCGTCTTCGCCAATCAGATCGGTCACGCCCTTTCTGAAGTGGCATCGGGAGTTGTTGATAACGGCAAGGTCGGCTCAGTCACTCTGACCTTTACCTTGAAACAGATCGCCAACAGTCATCAAGTCACCGTCAATCACAAGCTCGCCTACAAGGTGCCTACCAAACGCGGCAGCCGTACGGAGGACACCACCCTCGATACCCCGATGCACGTCAATGAGGGAGGTCGCCTGACTTTGTTCGCCGAAGCCCCCCGCGCCGGTCAGCTATTCAACCGCGACGACGCACCGATTCACGCGAAGTCCTAAACCGTTCGATTCCCAACCTCTCACCAAAGGAAGTCGATTCAATGGAAGCCAAAGCAATTCAATTGATTCAGGACACCGCCGTTCTGGCCTATGCCAAGCCGCTGGATACTTTCACCCCAGCGTTGGTATTGCCGTCTGACCAGAAGATCCACAGCATCGAGAAATTTCAAGCCGCTCGTAGCCGGTTCCGCGGCGCTCTCACCACTCACTCGCTGCTGGACTTCGGCAATTACGTAATGACGCAAAGTGCCGAGGTTGTCGCGTCTGGTTTTGTGGACGCAGAAGCAATGTTGTGCACAGTCATTTTCAACCTGGGCGACACCAAGTCGCCAGGGCATGGCGACTTCACCGCCACCCTGAACTTGAGAAAAACCGCTGCCTTCCGGGCGCTGGAACGTGCAGCCTCCATTCAGTTCGCGCAGAAAGAACTCAGCGACTGGATCGAGGATTGGGCATCGAATCTCCAAGCCCTCGCGGCCGATGACAGCCCCATCGATTTGCGTAAAGCCGCGAGCGCCATCCGCTCCATCAGCATCGAGCAAGCACGCAAGAGCGAACATATCGTCGGTGACCTAAGCGCCTCTCGGTCAGCAATGGACCAGATTGAGGCCAAGTCCTCAGAAGGGTTGCCTGCTGAATTCCTGTTCACCGTCGAGCCATATGAAGGGCTGAAAGTCCAGATCATCCGCCTGCGTGTAGCCGTTCTCACCGGCGGGGACAAACCTTTGCTGCGCCTGCGCTGGATTGGAGAAGAACAGCTTCGCGAAGACTTGGCACAAGAATTCAAGGAAGTCGTGCAGCACGAAGTTGGTGGCGGCGCGAAGTTAACTATCGGCAGTTTCAACTTGGGCTAACCAACACGCACTCCCCCTCCGCCGGCCTCTCACCAAGCATCCCGGCGGAGGGATCTACTGAGGTTCACAGCACATGACTGCAATTCAAATCTGCGCACTTATCACCCTAATCGTCTTGGCCGGACTACTTGTCTGGGCCGGTTATTTAATGGGGCATAACGACGGTATGTCCGCAGGCATGAAAGAAAGCGATGCGACCCAACGCGCCGAAAGCGCAAAGACCATTCGCGAATTGAAGGCTTCCCTCGACTTCATTAAGGCTGACCACGCCCGACTGGCGCGATTCAGCAAGCGTCTTCAAGAAGGACTGTCACTCGGCGAAACCGAACGCCAGACGCTCCTCAACATCGCCGAGAAGCTTCGGATTGCCGCCGAGACGTTCGCCGCCTTCCGCACTGGTAAAAAACTCGAAAGAGACACGATTGCGCTGCGTGATAAGGCGCTTGCCATGGCAGCCATTCTTGCTCCGGTGAACACATGACAGCGCTACGCCGAACGGTTCGAATTCGCCGAGGGCAAATGCCACCTCTCGACTTACAAACCATCTGCGACAAGTGCGACACATCGCGAGCACATGGCAACCATCAACAATGCAGCAAGCAGCGCCAAGCCGAAGGTATCGCCCGGCGAGCAGCGGAGAAATCACAATGAGTGCAGCAGAGAAAATTGACTTTCACATCACACCGGGCGCCTGGTTCCGCCAAGACTTGCTGTACCCGGTTTTCGGCTTGAGCACCGAAGCAGTCCGCAAGTACCGCACCCGAGGCCTGTGGCTTGAAGGCAAGCACTGGCGGTATGACCCTGCCAATGTAATCGTCTACAACCGCGCAGCCATTGAGCGCTGGATGGAAGGGAAACCATGATCGATAAGATGCCGACCGGCGTTGAGATGAACGGCAAGCAGCTGCGCATCTGGTTCATCTTCAATGGCCAACGGTGCCGGGAACCGCTGGAAGGGATCTCGAAAGTAAACAAGGCCGCTATTGCGTATGCGGATAACAAGCGTCGGACCATCCTCACCGAAATCAAAGAGGGTCGTTTCGACTACGCGGCGCACTTTCCGAAATCACCCAGGGCTGCAATGTTCACAGGCACTGGCGGCCCTTCGCTGAAGCGTACGGTGAAGGAAGGCATTGATCGCTGGCTAGAGGTTCAGCGCGCGCTCAAAGCTTCAAGTACCGTCGTTAACTACGTGAGCAAAGCAGTACACGTCGAGAAGAAATTCGGTAAGCGTCGAATCGTCGACATCAGCAAGAGCGACATCGAGCTGTTTCAAGCTCAGTTGCTGAAGCAAGGTCTGGCCCCGAAGACAGTGAACGACATTTTCACTGTCGTTCGCGGAGTCTGGGCCGACGCATTCGGGGACGGAATACTGAAAGCCAACCCCCTCGACCGGATCAGCAACGTCGGGTCAGACGTCGACCTCGAGCATGCTGACCCCTTCAGTCGCACCGAGATCGCGTTGATCGGTAAAGCGGACCCTAGCCGGCGAGCTGATGCCCGAATGATTGAGTTCAACTGCTGGGCCGGGCTGTCTCTGTCCGAGCTTATCGGACTGGCTGCTGAAGACGTAGACCTCCAAGCCGGCCTGGTACACGTCCGGCGGGCATTGGTAGTAGGAGAATTCAAAGTTCCCAAGGAACGCTCAAGGGTACGAGTCATTGAGTTGATAGACCCTGCCCTTGAACTTATGAGGGAGATCGTGGCCGCCGCTAAGGACGCACAAGCCGAAGAGATCACGGTTATCCAACGCGACAACATCACTTCCAAGAAAATGAAAGTGAGGTTCCTTTTCCGCAGCTCCACCAGCGGCTTACTCTGGAGCGGCAAAACATTGAGCAACTGGTTCACAGCTCATCTTAAAAAAGCTGAAGTGCGTCATCGAGGTGCGAATCAGTGCCGCCACACTTTTGCCAGTCAAATGCTTTCCAGCTACGTACCAGTTGAATGGGTAGCACGGCAACTTGGACATGCTGATACGACCATGGTCAGAAAACATTACGGAAGGTGGATACCTAAAGATACCAAAAGCATGGCGGGGATGGTTTCAAAAATGCTGGGGTTTAGACCATAATTTTTGTTTATTTTACTATCTCCATATTTTTGCTAGAGTCAAATCTGACCAAAATTCTTCTGCTGCGATCAGAACTCTATAGGAGAGCTATAAATTGGGTACTTATATCGAAGGCGAGCCTTGGGCTTTGGATCAGATGAACAGAAAAGGGGTTGCAAAATTCCTTACTCAGTACCTCGATGCGACTCCAAAGATAAATGTTCTAAATGTGAACTCAGCCTGGGGATCAGGGAAAACCTTTTTTCTTAAAAACTGGGTAGCGGAGCAATCATCTGATAGAGCATGTGTATATTTTAATGCTTGGGAAACAGATTTTTCAGGAGATGCATTTGTTTCCTTAGTTGCAACTATAAAAGATCAACTGCACGATGTTATCGGACCGCTACAAGAAGCTGACAATCTGATAAAAAAATTCACAAGCAAAGCGTCTAAAACTTTGATTGCTGCGACACCAGCACTAGCTAAAGGAGTAGTGAAAAAATTTACGGGCGTAGACATTGGACTGTTCTCAGAAGTGGCAGATAGCGACGCCCTAGCAGATGCCGCTGAGAAAGCAGTTGAAAAATTGATTGAAACAAACAAAGAGACACTTGCAATAGTTGAAGATTTCAAAAAAGTATTTCACGAACTGGTAGTTCTTTCATCTCGTCAACTTGCCGCAGGAGGCACTGAGAAACCGGTTTATATTTTTATCGACGAGCTGGATCGCTGCCGCCCCACCTTCGCAATCGAACTTTTAGAGAGAATAAAGCATCTATTCGAAGTATCAGGATGCAAATTCATAATTGCAACCGACACTCTTCAGCTCAGTCACTCGATAAGAGCTGTTTACGGCACAGGGTTTGCCTCGGAAAAATACTTAAAACGCTTTTTCGACGCCGAATTTACTTTGGACAATACCGATATAGGCGCATGGGTGAAGGCCAACTTTACCTACACAACAGAAGACGCCATTGTAGGACTTAACAACATTGTCGAGGTCGGACGAACTTTTTCTCACTTTGATGCAGAGCCGGTAAAGCCTGACCCACAAGCTATTCTTTCAGGACCGCACCAACTCAACCAACATCAAGCAGTAATACTAGCCCTAGCTTTAACATTCAAGTCAAAGCTAAGAGAGCTAGAGAAAATATCGATGCAAATAAATGCGGTTCGAACAAACTGTAAATCTAATGGCTTCCACTTGTTTTGGGCCGCTTATTTGGTATTTTTAAAAGATGAATCACCTGATCTTTACGAAATGGCCATTCGAGGCGATTACACAAACGCACTCAGACAAATAGAAAAAATCTACAACGGGAAGATTCTTTACTTCTTAATATCAAATATATCCATCCATGAAATATTTTCAATCTATCTAACCAGATATAGAGAAGGAAAAGAATCTGCCCGACAGAGTATGCACAGAGCTTCAGGTAGCGAATTGGGATATATAGATCGAGCAAACTCGGCTTTTTATAGTGAGTTCGAACAGATGAGGAATTATACAACCCTTGTTGAACTCGCCCACAGTATTGAATAGCGACAGGATAACCGACGCACAAGGAGAGGCACCTCTCGCGCCGCCTGAAGCCTCTCCGCCATCAAACCTACTTTTCCAACGCCACCCCACTCGACCGACCACTCTAAGTCTCAGGTGGAGCTACAGGGTCTCTGTGGCAGCACTGAGGGGTCATAACGCGCAGTGTTAATACATTTCATCCCAAGGTTTTGCTCAGGGCAGACATCAAGCCGAGACGACCTGCTGGAGCAGCTGTATGCCCTAATAATGCCCTAATCAGAACGACACAAACGAAAAAGCCCCCGTAATCATCAATGATTACGGGGGCTTCGTCTTGTTCAATAATGGCGGAGAGATAGGGATTCGAACCCTAGGTACCGGTGAAGGTACAACGGATTTCGAATCCGTCCCATTCGGCCACTCTGGCATCTCTCCAACGGCGCGCATCATAACAACACTTTCGTTGGTTGCGAACCCCCCAAACGAAATTTTTTCCGTGCTATCAGATGCTTGCGTCGATTAAAGCGGTACGCCCAGACGAGCGGCGACTTCTTCGTAGGCTTCGATGACGTCACCGAGGCCCTGGCGGAAGCGGTCCTTGTCCATCTTCTTCTTGGTGTCCTTGTCCCACAGACGGCAGCCGTCCGGGCTGAACTCGTCGCCGAGGACGATGGAGCCGTCGCTGAACACGCCGAATTCAAGCTTGAAATCGACCAGAAGCAGGCCGGCGTCGTCGAACAGTTTGCTCAGGACTTCGTTGACCTTGAGCGACAGTTCCTTCATGCGCGCCAGTTGCTCGGCGGTACCCCAGCCGAATGCCACGACGTGGGATTCGTTGATGAACGGGTCGCCCTTGGCGTCGTCCTTCAAGAACAGTTCGAAGGTGTACGGGTTGAGCTTCATGCCCTCCTCGACGCCCAGACGCTTGACCAGGCTGCCGGCGGCATAGTTACGCACGACGCATTCGACCGGGATCATGTCGAGCTTCTTCACCAGGCATTCGTTGTCGCCCAGCAGTTTGTCGAACTGGGTCGGCACGCCGGCCGCTTCGAGTTTCTGCATGATGAAGGCGTTGAACTTGTTGTTCACCATACCCTTGCGATCAAGCTGTTCGATGCGCTTGCCGTCGAACGCCGAAGTGTCGTTGCGAAACAGCAGGATCAAGCGGTCAGCGTCGTCGGTCTTGTAAACCGATTTGGCTTTGCCGCGGTAGAGTTCTTCACGTTTTTCCATGATGGGCTCCGCTTGCTAAGTAGGTGGGCTAGGCGATGTGGCGCCAGTCGAGCCCTGAATCTTGATCGGCCAGTTGCAGCCAGTCCGGGTCGCACCCGAGGGTGTCGACAAAACATTGCCGGGCCAGCTGCGGCAGGTTGTTCTTGCTGCTCAGATGGGCCAGCACCAGGTGTTGCAAACCCTGCCAGCCCAACTCGGCCACCAGGAATGCCGCCTGATGGTTGTTCAGATGTCCGCGTTCGCCGCCCACCCGTTGCTTGAGAAAGTACGGGTAGTGACCACGGGCCAGCATGTCGCGGCAATGGTTCGACTCGATCATCAATGCATCGAGTTCCCGATAGCCATCCAGCACCCGCTCGCAGAACGATCCCAGGTCGGTCAACAGGCCGAAGCGCCGCTGTTCCTGATCGCTGAAAACGTACTGGGTCGGCTCCTGCGCGTCATGGGCCACGGCAATGACCCCGACGTTCAGTGCGCCGATCTGCAGTTGCTCGCCGCCGGCCAGAAAGCCTGCCGGTTCAAGCGGTTTGCGCATCCCGCGCAACGTGCCACGACTGAGGTAGACCGGCAGATTGTAGCGCCGAGACAGCAAACCCACGCCATGCACGTGGTCGGCATGTTCGTGGGTCACAAGTATCGCGCTCAGTTGCGCCGGGTGAACACCCAGGCGCAACAGACGTCTTTCGGTTTCCCGCAGGGAAAAACCACAATCCACCAGCACGTACGTATCAGCACTGGCGATCAGCGTGCCGTTCCCTTGGCTACCGCTGCCGAGAACGGCAAAACGCATATCGGATCAGCCCAGGTTGTCCTGAATCACGCTCAACACTTTACGCGCGACATCGGCCGGCGCGACGGTGTTGATGTTCTTTTCGACGGTAACCTGGATGTTCTCGCCCACCTTGCTCAGGCGAACCTGATAACGCTCGGCGCGGGCTTCGACTTCTTCCTTGCTCGGCGCACTGCCGAACAGGCTGCTGAAGAAGCCAGGCTTGTCGTCTTTCTTCTCGGCTTTTTCGGCCAGGTTGATGTAGTACAGGCCCAGGCTGCGGTTGATGTCTTCAACGCGCCATTCGCCCTGTTCCAGCGCACGGCCGACGCTCGACCAGGCGCGGTCCAGATCGGTACCGACGTTCAATACCGGGTTGCCGCTGCCGTCTTCGTTCAGGCTGACACGGCTCGGCGCGTCGAAATCACGCGAGGCCAGCATCGACACCGAACCGCCCTTCTCGGACGTGCGGCTCATGCTCGCGAGCATGTCGTCGACCAGCGCAGCGTCCAGGCCAGTGTTGACCGAACGGTTGGTGAAAGCCACGTCGGCCGTGCTGCCGGCAGGACGCTCGGCGCTGACCACGTAGATCTCACTGGTGTTGCGCTGCACGCCCGGCTCGATGCGCACACGCACGCGGGTTTCGCTGTCGCTGGCAATACCGGCCGCACTCAGGCGTTTGGCCATCGATGCGGACAACTCGTCGGAGTGCTGCCAGGTGGTGGTGAACTCACCGGTCTGCGGACGCTGTTCATCCAGACGGAAACCGTTGTCCTGGAAGAACTGCAGCGCCACTGGCCAGACTTCGGCCGGCGGGTGCTGAGCCACGACCCAACGCGAATCACCGCTCTTCTGCAGCGAGTAATCAGTTGCGTCGGCAACCGCCGAAAGCGGCTGAGGACGCGGCACGACGTATTCGCCCGTCGCGGTGTCATCGGCCACGTTGCGCGGGATCGGCAACAGCGGATCGAGACGCTTGGCAGTGCTTACATCCGGTGGCAATTGCATCGGTGCAGTCTGTTGCGCTTGCAGGTAATCGCTTCCACGGTCGCGGAAATAACCTTCCGGCCCCCAGACCCATCCGCAGCCACTGGTGCTGGAGATAATCAAGGCAAGTGCGGAAAGTCCGGCCATTCGCTTCATGCGTTGTACTTCCTCAATTAAACCAGGACGTTGCACTGGCGCAGGGCCGAGCGCAGCGTTTCATGACAAGGGGTGCTCAGCCAGGTCAGTGGCAGGCGGATGCCTTCGTGCATCAGGCCCATTTCGACCAAAGCCCACTTCACCGGAATCGGGTTGGCTTCGATGAACAGGTCCTTGTGCAGCGGCATCAGTTTTTCGTTGATTGCGCGTGCGGTATCGGCGTCGCCCTTCAGCGCGGCCTCGCACAGGTCAGCCATTTCGCGCGGGGCGACGTTGGCGGTGACCGAAATGTTGCCTTTGCCGCCCAGCAGGATCAGCTCGACAGCGGTCGGATCATCGCCGGACAGCACGATGAAATCCTTGCTCACGCCATCGATGATCGCTTTGGCGCGCTTGAGGTCGCCGGTGGCTTCCTTGATGCCGATGATGTTCGGCACGGTGGACAGGCGAATCACGGTCTCGGCCTGCATGTCGCAGGAGGTGCGGCCGGGAACGTTGTAGAGAATCTGCGGAATGTCGACCGCTTCAGCGATGTGCTTGAAGTGCTGGTACAGGCCTTCCTGGGTCGGCTTGTTGTAATAAGGAACCACCAGCAGGCAGGCATCGGCGCCGGCGGCCTTGGCGTTGCGGGTCAGCTCGACGGCTTCGCGGGTCGAATTGGCGCCGGTGCCGGCGATGACCGGAATGCGCCCGGCAACCTGTTTGACCACGGCTTTGATGACGGCGATGTGCTCTTCTACATCAAGGGTGGCCGACTCGCCGGTAGTACCGACGGCGACGATGGCATGGGTGCCGTTCTTGAGGTGGAAGTCCACGAGTTTGCTGAGGCTGTCCCAGTCAAGACGCCCTTGTGCATCCATGGGAGTGACCAGTGCCACCATACTGCCCGCAATCATGAAACCGCTCCTGCCGGAAAAAGAGAGCGGTAATGGTACTGGCGCCAAGATGCTTGCACAAGCGAAGTACTGCGCCGCCGCCATTCCCCTTGGCGCCGCTTTTCGCTACCCTTCAGACTTTGATCGGTACAGATCAGCTTGTACGCCGGGTTTCAGCCTCCCCTTTCGGCCTCCCAGGCCCCGTTCCTGCGTCGCATCGACGCGCTCCCGCACAGCGGAGCGAGCCGCGAACGCTGGCCGGGGCTCTTTATACGGACCGCCAGAACAGGCACTCCCGGCCGCCAACGCCCGTCAACCTACCGACCGCTCATCGCTTTAGGAATGCTGCATGTCCACCCCCACAGTTCGCGAACAATTCCTTGTCATCAGTGCCCTCGGCGCCAACCCCATGGAGCTGACCAACGTCCTGTGCCGCGCCAGCCATGAAAACCGCTGCGCCGTCGTCACCTCTCGCCTGACCCGCCACGGCGAGTGCAGCGCCTTGGTGCTGGAAATTTCCGGCAGCTGGGACGCCCTCGCGCGCCTCGAAGGCAGCCTGCCATTGCTGGCCAAGCGTCACGCATTCACCGTCAACGTGGTGCGCAGCGCCGCTCTGGAAAATCGTCCGCAAGCGCTGCCTTACGTGGCTTACGTCAGCTCGGCGTATCGCCCGGACATCATCAATGAGCTGTGCCAGTTCTTCATGGACCACAACGTCGAGCTGGAAAACCTCACCTGCGACACTTACCAGGCTCCCCAGACCGGCGGCACCATGCTCAACGCCACGTTCACCGTGACCCTGCCGGCCAACACCCAGATCAGTTGGCTGCGCGATCAGTTCCTTGATTTCGCCGACGCGATGAATCTGGATGCCCTGATCGAGCCTTGGCGCCCACAAAACCCAATGTAAGGAAGCTTTCATGGCCGTTGTCATCGACCAACCGGTTGCGGATTTCACCGCGCCTGCGACCAGCGGGCAGACCGTCAGCCTGTCCGAACTCAAGGGCAAGCAAGTGGTGATCTACTTCTACCCGAAGGACAGCACCCCGGGCTGCACTACTCAGGGCCAGGGTTTTCGCGATCAATATGCGGCTTTCAAGGCTGCCAACACCGAAGTCTTCGGCATTTCCCGCGACAGTTTGAAGTCGCACGAAAACTTCAAAGGCAAACAGGAATTCCCCTTCGAACTGATCAGTGACAAGGACGAGGCGGTTTGCCAGTTGTTCGACGTGATCAAGCTGAAAAAGCTGTATGGCAAGGAATACCTGGGCGTTGATCGCAGCACTTTCCTGATTGATAAGGACGGTGTGCTGCGTCAGGAATGGCGTGGCGTGAAAGTGCCGGGGCATGTTGATGCCGTGCTGGCGGCGGCTGAGGTTCTGAATAAAGCCTGATGGTTTTGCTGCGTCGTCACCGACGCCATCGCTGGCAAGCCAGCTCCCACAGGGTTCAGCACATACAAAACCTGTGGGAGCTGGCTTGCCAGCGATGAGGCCAAAAGCCTCACCCCGATTTAAAGCAACGGCGCCACCACCGGCTCCTTGCGCGGCCACGCATCGAGCACAGCCTTGAACAGCGTCGCCAGCGGGATCGCAAAAAACACCCCCCAGAATCCCCACAACCCGCCAAACAACAGCACCGCGCAGATGATTGCCACCGGATGCAGATTCACTGCTTCCGAAAACAGCAACGGCACCAGCACGTTGCCGTCCAGCGTCTGAATGATGCCGTAAACCGCCATCAGGTAGATGAACTGATCGCTCCAGCCCCACTGGAACAGCGCAATCAGCAGCACCGGCACGGTCACCACTACCGCACCGACATACGGCACCACCACCGACAAACCGACCAGCAAAGCCAGCAGCGCCGCGTAGTTCAGGCCCAGCGCGATGAAGGCGATGTAGGTCACGCCGCCGCAAATCACGATCTCGATGCCTTTGCCACGTATGTAATTGGCGATCTGCCGGTTCATTTCCTGGGCGACGCGGGTGATCAGCGCGCGTTCGCGAGGCAGATAGCCACGCACCCATTCGCCAATCATCGCCCGATCCTTGAGGAAGAAGAACACCAGAATCGGCACCAGAACCAGGTAGATCATGATGTTCACCAGCAGCGGCAAACTCGACAACGAGAAAGTCAGTGCCCACTGACCGAACTTGCCAATCTCGCCCCGCGCCGCTTCGATCGCCTGCAGGACTTGCTCGTCAGACACCAGATGCGGATAGCGCTCGGGCAATAGAAGCAGCAGCGATTGCCACTTGGCGAGCATGCCCGGCAACTCGTTGAACAGGGTGATCAACTGATGCCACAGCAATGGCAGCACCACGACGATAAACAGCATCAGCGCGCCCATGAACAGCGCAAACACCAGCCCCACCGCCACCCCGCCGGGCACACGCAGCCGCTCGAGCGTCACCACCAGGCCCTGCATCAGATACGCCAGCACCATTCCGGCCAAAACCGGCGCAAGCATGCCGCCGAGGGTGAGCACGGCAGTGAAGGCGAGAAACAGCAGCACTGCCAGCACCACGGCTTCTTCATCGGAGAAGTAGCGCTGAATCCAGTCGCGTAACACTTTGAACATCAATAATCCCTTCGATTTTAAGCGCGGCGCTTCAGGCTTTCTTCAACCAGTAACGGTAGACGCCAGCCTCGTCTTCTTCGCGCAACAGCGCATGACCGGCGAGTTTGGCAAAGGTACGGAAATCGCGTTGCGAGCCGGCATCGGTAGCGATCACCTTGAGCACAGCGCCACTTTGCAGTTTGTTGAGTTCCATTTTTGCCTTGAGCAACGGCAACGGACAGTTCAGGCCACTGGCGTCCAGTTCCACGTCATGGGCTACAGCGTCAGTCATTGCGTCACTCCGGTTCGGGTTGTCGAGCTGCCTAGAATATCTGGTCGCGGCTTCGGTGTCCGGCTACAGTAAGGTCTTTGTCCTCCAAGGCTTTGTGCATGACTTTTCTGCGCCCTACCCTGCTGACGCTCGCTTGCCTGCTCGCCTCACCAGGCTTTGCCGACGATCTGCCGTCACTCGGCGACGCCAGCTCTGCCATTGTCTCGCCGCAACAGGAATACCAGCTAGGCCGCGCCTGGCTGGCCATGCTGCGCAGTCAGGTTTCCCAGCTCAACGATCCGCAGCTCAAGGATTACGTCGAATCCAGCGTCTACAAGCTGGTGGAGACCAGTCAGGTCTCCGACCGACGCCTGGAATTCATCCTGATCAACAGCCCACAACTCAACGCCTTCGCAGCGCCGGGCGGCGTGGTCGGGGTCAACGGCGGCCTGTTCCTCAACGCCCAGACCGAAGGTGAATACGCCTCGGTGCTCGCTCACGAACTGGCGCACTTGTCGCAACGCCACTTCGCTCGCGGCGTCGAAGCCTCACAAAGAATGCAGGTGCCGATGATGGCCGCGTTGCTGGCGGGTATCGTCATCGCGGCGGCAGGTGGCGGTGATGCCGGCATCGCCACCATCGCCGGCACCCAGGCTGCGGCGTTGCAGGAACAACGGCGCTTCTCGCGGCAGAACGAACAGGAAGCGGACCGCATCGGCATCCTCAACCTGGAAAAGGCCGGGTACGATCCGCGTTCGATGCCAACCATGTTCGAACGCCTGATGCGCCAGTACCGCTTTGACGCCAAGCCGCCGGAATTCCTCCTGACTCACCCGGTCACCGAATCGCGTATCGCCGACACCCGCAACCGCGCCGAGCAGGCGAAACCGGGCGGCATCGAAGACAGCATGCGCTACCAGTTGATTCGCGCGCGGGTGCAGTTGATCTATGAGGAAACCCCGGGGCTGGGCGCCAAGCGTTTCCGCGCCCTGCTCGATGAGAACCCGAAAAATGATGTCGCGCGTTACGGCCTGGCCATCGCGCAAATCAAGGGCGGCCAGCTCAACGAAGCGCGAGAGAACCTGAAGCAGCTGTTGGCCAAGTCGCCGAACGAGATCATCTACAACCTCGCGCAGGTCGATCTGGACATCACCAACAATCGCCTGCCCGAAGCGCAATCACGGGTCGACCGCATGCTTACGCAGTTCCCGGGCAACTATCCACTGAATCAGGTGCGTGTCGATCTGCTGTTGAAACAGAATCGCGCCGCCGATGCCGAGAAGGCACTCGACAGTCTGCTCAAGTCGCGCCCGGATGATCCGGACGTCTGGTATCAGGTTGCTGAAACCCGCGGCTTGTCGGGCAACATCATCGGCCTGCATCAGGCGCGCGCCGAGTATTTTGCACTGGTCGGCGATTACCGCCAGGCCATTCAGCAGCTGGACTTCGCCAAGCGCAAGGCCGGCAACAACTTCCCGTTGTCCTCGCGCATCGATGCCCGCCAGCGCGAGTTGATGGAGCAGGAGCGTATGGTCAAGGACATGATGGGCTGAGTCTTTCGAGACAAGACAAAAACTGCAGACACAAAAAAACCGCCTCTTTCGAGGCGGTTTCTTTTTTACCTTGTTACTGGCTTATTCCGCCAGTTTGAAGGTGATGAAGCTGGCACGGCCCTGACGCAGCACGCGCATCGACACCGAACGGTTCTTCGGCAACGCCTTGGCGATGTCGGTGAACTCCTTGGCCGAGCCGATGGCTTGATTGTTCAGGTGGGTGATCACGTCACCCGGTTGCAGACCGATCAGGGCCGCAGGACCGTCCTGCACTTCCTTGATCACCACACCACCTTTGAGGTCGTAGGTTTTCTTCTGCTCGGCGGTCAATTCGCCGACCGCAACGCCGAGGCGGTTGCTGCTGCTTTCAGCGCCGGATTTCGGCAGACCTGCCAGCTCTTTGTCCTCGTCCGGGATTGCGCCGACGGTCAGCTCGACGTTCTTGCGCTTGCCTTCACGAATCACTTCCAGATTGGCTTTGGCGCCAGCCTTCAGCGCGCCGACCAGATGCGGCAAATCGGCGGACATGACGATCGGCTGACCGTTCATGCTCAGGATCACGTCGCCAACTTGCAGGCCGCCCTTGGCCGCAGGGCCGTCATCCTGGATCTGTGCAACGAGAGCGCCGGCCGGCTTGTCGAGACCGAACGACTCGGCGAGGTCCTTGTTCACTTCCTGGATGACTACGCCCAGCCAGCCGCGGCTGACTTTGCCACCGCTTTTGAGCTGGTTGGAAACATCCATCGCCACGTCGATCGGAATGGCAAACGACACGCCCATGAAACCACCGGAGCGGGTGTAGATCTGCGAGTTGATGCCGACCACTTCACCGTTCAGGTTGAACAGCGGGCCACCGGAGTTGCCCGGGTTGATCGGCACGTCGGTCTGAATGAACGGCACATAGTTTTCGTTTGGCAGGCTCCGACCGACGGCGCTGACGATACCTTGGGTCACGGTGTGGTCAAAGCCGAATGGCGAACCGATCGCCACGACCCACTGGCCGGCCTTCAGATCCTGGGATTTGCCGAGCTTGAGCACCGGCAGATCCTTGCCTTCGATTTTCAGCAACGCCACGTCAGAGCGGGGGTCGGTGCCGACCAGCTTGGCTTTCATCTCACTGCGGTCAGCCAGACGGACGAGGATTTCGTCAGCATCGGCGATCACGTGATTGTTGGTGAGGATGTAGCCATCCGGCGAAATGATGAAACCCGAGCCCAGCGATTGCGCTTCACGCTGGCGGCCATCGCCACGTGGCGAGCGCTGCTGAGGCGGCATGCCGCGCTCGAAGAATTCGCGCAGCATCGGTGGCAGGCCTTCCAGATCCGGCATCTGCTGGTTGACCCGACGGTCCGGCAGTTTCTGCGTGGTACTGATGTTCACCACCGCTGGCGACGCTTGTTCGACCAACTGGGTGAAATCAGGCAGATCGGCCGCTTGCGCAGCAGGCACCGCCTGACCGAGCAACAGCACGGTGGCGAAGATGGAAAGGTAAGACTTCAAACTTGGTATCGACATACAGCTCCCGTTACGACGAGCAGGGTTAAGCGATATGGAGCAAAGGAACACCGGAAACCACAGACCGGCATTTTTGTTCCGGGAACAACAAACAAGGCCAGAGCCGTGAGGCTCTGACCTATAAAAAATTTTCAGGGGTTTTGCAAATGAAAATGCTCAGCAAACATTTCGACGTCTCGACGACGAAGTGGAAATGACTGAAATCAGCTCACTGCTTGCTGGTCGCAGCGCCATCGTTGTTGCGCATCGATAGAGCAATTCGTTCGGCGGTGCCAATCGGGATTTCGCCAACCACCGTGACCATCATTTCACCCTGCGGCGTGGTCAGGCGACGGGATACCGCGACGGTCGGGCCCAACTGGGTACGGGTATCGGTAACGGTTGCACCGTTCAACGGTTCAAGGAACACCGAGAAACGCGCCAGACCATCGTCATACATCAGACTGCTGACCTGAGTCTTGGTTTGCGCATCCTTGTGCGAACTGCTGCTGGTCAGCTCAAAGCCTGGCGGGAGCCAGTCCGAACGCCAGTTTTGCACGGTTTTCGCTGCAGAAGCCTTGTCGCTTGCAATGTTGATCGGCTTGCAATCCGGGTCCGCCAACAAGTCCTTGTCCGATGGGATTACATCCGTATCGAGGCTGGTGAACTGGAAACGCTCGAGCAACTGCCCTTTGTCGTTCAACAGCAACGACTTGAGCGGCAGCCCGGTTTTCTTGTCCAGATGCAACTCGAAACCATAACGGTGCTGATCACGAGGCGTCAGCGACACAATCACTGCATCACGGCCGGCCACGCGCGACTTGCCAATGACGGCAAGGTCATACCAATTCTTCAGCTTTTTGGGATCCAGCGCACGGGCGGCAGCGTTGGGTGAGTCACCCAATCCCGCAATCAGGGTGCCGCTCACGCATTGAGTACGTCCATCAATGCGCACGACTTCCTGAGCCGAGCCATCGAGCTGTAATAAACGCTCGCGGACCTGGCCATTCTGGACACGATGCCAGATGTTGTGCGTGGAAAAACTGCCGTTGCGCTCGTAAACGAAAGTGCCGTGGAAGCTCTGCTGCTGCTCGGCCTGGCCCAGACGGGTCAACCAGTCCTGGGCCTCGTCAGCGTGGGCTGGAACGATGAACCAGCCACTGAGCAGAAGCGAAAGTAGAGGGATGGCGCGCATGATCCTCCTTAACGGTTTTCCAGGCTTGCGGCACGTGCGTATGGCAGCGCGCTTTCAGTTCCTTTGAGTGCAGCCTGCTGAGCGTGCTGACGCAGATAGCCTGGCAGACGCTGGTCATGCCAGCCTGGCTGACCTTGCAGAACGCCGTTAGCCATAGGGCCAGTCGCTTCCGAGCTCTCGCTGTAACCAGCCAGAACTGCCGGACCTTTGACCTGTGGAGTGGCCAGAGTAGGCTGATTCGACTGCTGGGCCAGTTCAACACCAGCGATTTCGTCCTGGTTGTACAGGCGAACACCGGCCAGAACGGCCACGGTTACCGAAGCGGCAACAGCGAGGCGACCCAGGTTACGCCATGGGCTGCGGGATACTTTGGCCGGAGCCGTTTCGTCTTCCAGCGCAGCGGACACTGCCGCAGCGATATCCAGACGCGGAAGCAGCAGATCCTTGTGCATGGCTGCCCGAGCGATCTGGTAACGAGCCCAGGTCTCACGGGTATCAACATCATCCAGTGCGCTGAGCACTCGACGCAATTCCAGTTCGTCCGCTTCGTTATCCATCACTGCGGACAGCGATTCCTGCAGGGCTTCACGACTCATGGCGTTCCTCTCTTGGCTGTCGCCGCTGTCTCAGTTTTCCTGCAACAACGGTTGCAGGGCTTTGTCGATGGCCTCCCGAGCGCGGAAAATCCGGGAGCGCACGGTACCCACCGGACACTGCATGACGCTCGCAATGTCCTCGTAACTCAGACCATCGAATTCACGTAAAGTTAAAGCCGTACGCAAATCCTCTGGCAGTTGCTGGATGGTTCGATGGACAGTGCCTTCGATCTCATCCCGCAGCAATGCACGTTCTGGTGATTCGAGATCCTTGAGGCCGTGATCGCCATCGTAGAACTCTGCATCCTCTGAACTTACATCGCTATCCGGCGGCCGACGGCCGCGGGAAACCAGGTAGTTCTTTGCCGTGTTAATGGCAATACGGTACAGCCACGTATAAAACGCACTGTCACCGCGGAAATTTCCAAGTGCCCGATACGCCTTGATAAAGGCTTCCTGAGCAACGTCCTGGGCTTCATGGGTGTCGTGCACAAAACGCACGATCAACCCGAGAATTTTGTGCTGATATTTCAGCACCAGCAGATCGAAAGCTCGCTTGTCGCCACGCTGTACGCGTTCGACCAGCTGCTGATCCTCTTCCTGGGTTAGCATGAACACTCCTCGATAAGCCCGGAGGAGACTTGCATTACTAAACGACCAGACTTGCAAACATAGACTCGGGCTTTTCGCAAAAGTTCTCCCCCTCCAAGCAAGTTTCCTGCGGGCTCTGATTTGGCACGCACGAAAAACGCAGCGCGGGATAAACCGGCTGCGCGAATAATCTTGTTATCGGTTTCGCCGGCAGGAATCCAAACGCAGATTCCGCACTGAAGCCGACACTGTCCCTGGTTTCTGGCACCGTCTATTGATCTTGGGCCTTTGGCAAAAGTTCCAATTATTTATAGCCGTACCCACCTGACATTGCGCAACCCTGCTCGGAAAAGACTGTTTCAGCGCCGATACAGGTGTCATTTTTCAAAATCGATGAAAAAAACTTCCGACGAAGCACAGCGCTTTTTACTGCGCGGTAGTCTCACAATGCCATCTGGGCCCGGCTATTGTGCCGCCCAACCCCTCTATATACTAGTGGGCTGTGTGGCTGTCTTGACTCGCCGATCCAGCTGTCTTGCGCCAACCCCGACCCGGGTCGCTTTGAGCGGAATCCTGAAATGAGCCAACAGTTCCAACACGATGTTCTGGTGATTGGCAGCGGTGCTGCCGGTTTGACTCTCGCTTTGACCTTGCCCGGTCATCTGCGCATTGCCGTATTGAGCAAAGGCGATCTCGCCAACGGTTCGACCTTCTGGGCCCAGGGCGGCGTCGCTGCGGTGCTCGATGATACCGACACTGTCGAATCCCATGTCGACGACACCCTCAATGCGGGCGGCGGCTTGTGCCATGAAGACGCCGTACGCTTTACCGTCGAGCACAGCCGCGAAGCCATCCAATGGCTGATCGACCAAGGCGTGCCGTTCACCCGCGACGAACAGTCCGGCACTGAAGACGGTGGTTTCGAATTTCACCTGACCCGCGAGGGTGGCCACAGCCATCGACGGATCATCCATGCTGCCGACGCCACTGGCGCTGCGATCTTCAAGACCTTGCTGGCCCAGGCCAAAGAGCGCGATAACATCGAATTGCTGGAACAGCGCGTCGCCGTTGATTTGATCACCGAACGCCGCTTGGGCATGGAAGGCGATCGTTGCCTGGGCGCTTACGTGCTGAACCGCGCCACCGGCGAAGTCGACACCTACGGCGCAAGGTTCGTGATTCTGGCCTCGGGCGGCGCAGCCAAGGTCTACCTTTATACCAGCAACCCCGACGGCGCCTGCGGTGACGGCATCGCCATGGCCTGGCGTTCCGGTTGCCGGGTGGCGAACCTGGAATTCAACCAGTTCCATCCGACCTGTCTGTATCACCCGCAAGCCAAAAGCTTCCTCATCACCGAGGCCCTGCGTGGCGAAGGCGCGCATTTGAAGCTGCCCAACGGCGAGCGCTTCATGTATCGCTTCGACAAACGCGCGGAGTTGGCGCCTCGTGACATTGTCGCGCGGGCCATCGATCATGAAATGAAGCGCCTGGGTGTCGACTGCGTATATCTCGACATCAGCCACAAGCCTGAATCGTTCGTAAAAACTCACTTCCCGACTGTTTATGAACGCTGCCTGGGCTTCGGCATCGACATCACCAAACAACCGATCCCGGTCGTCCCCGCCGCGCACTACACCTGTGGCGGCGTGATGGTCGATCAGCACGGCTGCACCGATGTACCTGGGCTCTACGCCATAGGCGAGACCAGTTTCACCGGTCTGCACGGCGCCAACCGCATGGCCAGCAACTCGCTGTTGGAATGCTTCGTTTATGCCCGTTCGGCAGCGGCGGACATTCTCGCGCAACTCGATGACGTCGCGGCGCCAAGCGCCCTGCCCGTCTGGGATGCCAGTCAGGTGACCGACTCGGATGAAGACGTGATCATTGCGCACAACTGGGACGAGCTGCGGCGGTTCATGTGGGACTACGTCGGCATCGTGCGCACCAACAAGCGTCTGCAACGGGCGCAGCATCGGGTGCGTCTGCTGCTGGATGAGATCGATGAGTTCTACAGCAATTACCGAGTAAGTAGGGACCTGATCGAATTGAGGAACCTTGCTCAGGTAGCGGAACTGATGATCCGGTCTGCCATGGAACGCAAGGAATCTCGGGGCCTGCACTACACTTTGGACTACCCGAAGATGCTGCCAGAGGCGAAGGATACGATCCTCACACCGACCTTTTGAGGCACGTTAGGAGCCTTCAGGTTAGCGAGGAGAGACCCCGTTTTGCAACAGGTTTGTCCCACCTTTGTTCCACCTTTGTCCCAGTCCTCGGCTCATTCGTCCGGGGTCTCCAGGGAGGGGCATACGGGGGAAAGCCTGGGAAGACATTGTGTGGAATGGGGTCTCAGATTTTTCTGTCAGTTTTTCATCAAGGATCTTTGAGGTGCCCGTATAGCCAACGGCACGCGTTGACGCACCATAAGGCCATATGCACAGCCACACAGACCCAGTAAAGGGCCTGCAAGCGGTCCATGAGGTCACCTATGATTTCAGGGAGTGGTGGAAGCTGAAGTTTGTAAGGCCGTAATGCTTGGCAACCTCAAGGATGCCCTCATAGGAGTCAGGCCAGCCTCCACGGCTTGAGTCGTTGGTGGCTCCCGACTGAAGCAGGGCAAAACAAACAGCCGCATATGGGGTCAGATGATCGACTGACACCTTCGTGACCACTCGTTTATTGTTGTAAGTGAAACACAGCGTGAAGCTCATGGCTGACCTTACGTTGGAGTGTTTAGCGGCTGAGCATAGCAACTTCACGCTCTAAGCGGGGACCTATTGAGGCCTAAACCAATGGCTCGCTCAAGGGACAGGTTGCCCTTGGCTACAGCAGCCCTCAGCCCCTTTTGGGTGTTCTTGTGGGGAGCTTTGAGAGCCCTCCAGTCACAGCGATCATTGAAGGCGGACCGCTCAAGGATTGCAGCACTATGGTCATTGCCCATGTTGCGCATCTTGTCGGCCACCAGTAAGGCGACCTCAGGCATCTCAAGGATCGCCTCGAAGGCGTCATAGACCATTGCCTCGAACTCATCTGAGACCCATCCGGCATATGCCAGAGTGGCCCGCTTGGTGGCCTGAGTCACGGAGCCTGCTCGCCCCTTGTTTAACGAACCGATATTTCCGGTTTGTTCCAAGGTCTTGGCCTTCTTGGTGTCTACCCACTTACCCGGTTGTTTGCCTTTGGGTAGCTTCAGGGTCCGCCAGATGTCAGTCAGGTCCCACATACCTGAGTCATTAGCCTTGAAAGGTTTACCCTCAATGATGATTACGTGGGCCGCGTGCTTGTGTTTGATATCGATCATGTTCATGTTTTCCTTTTGTTTGCTCTCTGAGTTCGCTCCCACAGACCAGCACACAGGCCCCATGACGGGCTCTGATCGATGGCACAGAGAGCAAACAGAAAGACTGTGTTTGATGAATGCCCAGCGACGGGCGTTAACCGGTCCAGATTTGGACTCGTTGATTGATGGAATCCAGCGAGGCCCCCTCAGACTTGAGGGGACCCTTTAGGCCCTACTTGCGGGTCCCTCAAGGCGCATCCGAAAGGACGATCTGCTTGATGAGAGGCAAGGCCACTGGGGTGGTCTCCCAGTCAGAACCGTTTACCTTCACCTCGACCATAGCGGTAGCCATTACGTCTACCACTGCGCTGACCTCCAGCTCCCAGCTCAGCGAGGCACTATTGCGGCTCAGCTCAATGCGCCACACGTCGCCTTCACGGTTCTCACGAAAGGACAACAGAGCGAACGCTTTGGGTGCCAAGAAGATGCCTCGATCTGGTCCGCTGTAGACCTGCACACGAGTGCCCACCAATTCGTCGATGTCCTCCAAGCCTGCCCTTTGGGCGGCACGATTAAGAACAGGGCGAAGACTCACGGGAATCAGAACGCCAAACTCTGAGATGTCACGACCCCAGTAGGTGTCCAGGTGGGTGGCGATGAGGTCAAGGAAGTCCTCAGCCTGGGCAGCCGGTGTGCCAGTGAGTGGCCCAACGTAGACCTTAGAGACCGAGGGTTGGCTCTCCAGGCTCTCAGCGATCTTACCAGCCATGGTCAGCTCAAGGTCATTTAGGACCTTATTGGCGGTCTGCTCCATGCTCCGCTCAGTGAAACCAAACTGGACGGTGTGGTCGAGGATAGAGATTCGAGCCGACACCAACACGCCGACCTCAGGGGCCTCCATGGACACAAGCGAGCCTGCCAGAGCTACACCCTTGGTCACTGTGCGACCATCGTAGGTCTGCCGGGGATCGAAGGTCACTGACCGATCAGCCATCAGGGCGACTTGGGGGCACGTTGGGATCGAACCATAAGGGCGCACTTCGGACGGGAAAGCATTGTTCATGTCCTCCCGCCACTCTTCGCCATTCAGGTGCTCATCGGCGGCTTCCTGCATTGCCAAGGCGTAGACTGCTGGGTCGCTTGCAGCCACCTCTTCGGCCCGAATGTCCGAACTGTGGAATGTCGCTTGGGTAAGCCCGAGGGACTTCACGGATTGGGTGTAGACCCGCTCAGGTGTCTTGTATTGAAAAGGCTTCATTGCTTGTAACTCCTAAAGGTTATGAATGGGTGTGGTTGCTATCAGCGGCCAAGCTGGGCACGGAGACGCTCACCGCGCTCACGGATGGCTTGAGCCTGACGCGCACGCTCGGCCTTCTTCTCTGCGATTTCCTGTGGGGTCGGCACACGGCACCGCTCAGCGTTGGCCTTAGCCTCAGCAATCTGACGAGCTTCAAGTGCTGCCTTCTCGGCCATATGCTCTCGATAACTACGAGCGGCCTCAGGGGATGCACTCAGGGACAGACCAGCAGCGGCAAATACTTGAGCAACCTGAAGGATTCCCGAGTAGTTCTTGCCGTGTGCTGCCACCAATAGGGGCAACAACAAAGTCTCGACATACTCTCGGGCCATTGGCTGACCGTTCACGGTGGCCTTAGAGGGAGTTACAGCGGTGACGTTGATGTTCATTTGGGTATATTTCTCCGACCTACCCATAGAGCAACTTTCAGTCCGCACGTAGAGCGCACGACAAGACACGGAGAAGACGGACGATACGCCTACCCTGAAAGTTGCTCTATGGATTCTTGATTTCTATTAAGTGCCCTTGGTTAGTGCGGCTAACGCTGTGAGGACAACCGGTGTAATTACTTCGCGTTCATCTTGAATAACAGTGGCACGCTCAGGGCGTCCCGAAGTGAGACACCAGCAGCTCCAAGGGACGCTATCAGCTTGGGCAGCAGTGGCGACCTATGGTGGTCAATGAGGTACTGCTCCTCCCGGCTCCACTCACGGTGGGGCTTATAGGAAGACCTCAGGTCAATTAGCAGGTGCAACTTAGCGGGCACGTCGATGGCCTCACGGAGAGACCCTATAATCGCCAAGTGCTCCTCTGAGGCATCAGGTCTCGGGACTATCTTTTTGGTCATGTATACAGGCTCCTTTTGTTTGCTCTTTGAGCTACCTCGAAGTTCCCAGGATCGTGGTCTGACAAGACCCGTCCTAACCTTAAGACACCAAGAGAGAAACTTAAAGTTAATCACTAAGACCCAAAGATAAACCTAAAGATTTAATTACTTGTTTACACAAGATAATTAATGATCTCCAAGAGAACCTCTTAGTTAATCTTTAAGTTCTTTAAGCCCCCCCCTGTTCTCGTGGTCAGTTCGAGCGCCCCCAGTTCTCGAAAAGGCCCAAAGTGAACACCAGGTCACATTGAGCGAACACCACGATACGCCTGTCTGCCTTAGGCTCGGGCTCATAGCTCCCGATTGTCCTCCCGTTGCCCACCTTGGCATGACCCCGAGGGGCAGCGACTGGCGATAGACAAGAAGGCGACCCAGAGACACAGGCAATGGGTCAGCAGTGACCAGCCCAAAGGACTGGCAGTAGGTGGGCAGAAGGTGCCACTTGGTTTAACCAAGCGGGCTTATCCTCCTGTCCCCCTTATAGTGAGGGTTTTTAATTCAGACCTCACCTCACACGCACACACTCGGGGTCCCATCCTTGGGTTCCCCTTATAGTGAGGGTTTTTGGCAGCCCGCGATGATCCCCTTGAGACTCAGGACCTCACTGGTCAGCTCGGAGATTGCCGAGTGGAGCTGTGCGAACTCTCCGGCGAACTGCTGGGCTTCCTTAGTTTCGCTTTCGTGGATGTTGTAGGTGCCAGTCTTGCGGATCGAAGGGAGAACCTCCTCAGTGACCCACTTGCGGAAGGGTTCAGAGGCTGGGGCGTGACCACGTAGGAGCATGTCGTACATGGTTGCCTCAGTGAACAGGTACATCTTCGCCCAGGTCGGGGCATGAATCCCCTCGGGTCTCATAGAGGATAAATTATCCCCTAAGACATCAGAGACCCGTAGGACGCCAGCGGAGGCTTTCGGGGCGTGCTGCCGAACACTGCTTTTAGGGTCCTTCAAGCCCGCCGCTCGGGCCACTTGAGTCGCGACGAACAGCAAATCATGCTCTGGGTGACCCACGAGGACATCCAGCTCGATTCCCATGAAGCTCTGCTTAACGAATTTCATCGTCATTACAGTGCGACCTCCACGCGCCCCACTATGTCCGATTGCTCGGTATGCCCCACCAGTGCCCTTGGAGAAAGTCCACAAGTAGCCCGTCGAGTGTCGATACTGAGCCGAAGCCTATCAACTTCTTCTTGCATCATCTCATCGCGTATCGCCAAGGCCTCCAAGTCCTCAATTAGAGACATAGCGTGCATTGTCATGAATCGCTGTAGGTGCCCTGGCGGTATATAAACACCGTGGCCGAATTGAGGCCCTTTGTCAGGCAGACGGCATAGCCGGAAAGGTAGACCCAAGCGAAGCGCGACCAGTGGATTGTTAGTGATGGTCACTTTGCTCATTGTGCGGCCTCCATCTTGAAGGCTGCCCTCAATGCCTCAGCCATCCGCCCCACCTCTACGGCACTCCCGGCCCCATAAAGGTCGTAACTGATCGACCCCGAGGAATGCCCCAAGATCGACTCGGCGGTGCCCACAGGGACCTCAGCGGCCTTCAAGGCTCCCGCGAGAGAGTGACGCAGTGAGTGGAAGGTTTGTGTTCTATCAGTCTTGAGGCCCAGGACTTCCCTAAGGGTCCCATTGAGCACCCCGGAGAACTGCCCAGCGCCCAACGTGAACAACCGAGAGTCGGCCTTTGCGACAAACTCAAGGAACGCTTGAAGATCAAACCCATAGGCCCCATCGGTCAACGGAATGACCCTCACTGAGCTATTGGTCTTAACTGACTTCCCATCGTTCCTGTTTATGTCGATGACCCAAGTGCGGTTCGCACCACTGACACCTGGGACCTCCTTGATGTCCGCCTTGGTCAACTGCCTGATTTCCTCGATGCGAGCCCCAGTGATGACCCCAAGGGACAACGCCCAGCGCTGCCATGCGTCTACTGGAAGGGTCTTCGCGTGATCCATCAGGGCTTTCACCTGATCCCGAGAGAACGGCTCACGAGAGCTATCGGCTCCCTTAGTTGGCTTCAAGCCCTTATCAAGGCTCTTTTCGAGATAGCCATTGTTCACAGCCCAGTCCATTACAGTCGAGAATCTGGTGAGCAGCTTCTTCACCGTCGAAGCTTTGCGGTCCTCCAAGAGTTTATCCCTCAGATTCCTCATGTCCTCCCTTGTGTGGGTCCTCAAGTTCAGGTCCCCAAGGATCGAACCGATAGCCTCACACGAGGACTTCACGTCCCTCATGGTGCTGGCCTGAATGCTGTCTTTGCGCTCGTCCATGTAGAGCCCCGAGAGGGTCTTGAAGGTCATCGGTGTGCTGAGCGCCACTGGTGTGGACGGCAATACAGATAGGGGCAGATATGGGGCCATTGACGTGCCACAAGACTCACCCTTCAGCTCCCTTATGATCTCTACCAGCTTCTGAGGTCTGCCCTTCAAACGCTCCTGAGCAGCCTCAAGGACCTCCACGTACTTACCGGCAGCCCTTTGTTGGTCAACGGTCAACGGTTCTTTAGCCGAGGCCTCACGTAAGGACAACCGAAGCTCGTCATAGATCATCTCATAGGCCACCAAGGAGTCGTCTCCGTGGGCCATCGTAAGGCACTCCTCAGCGATGGTAATCAGGCGCTCTTTAAGCTCCCTCCAGGAGGCCTTTGGGTTATCCAAGTGGAAAAGAGAGAGGGTCTTGAGGATGTCCTTCGAGATTTGCATTGCGGTGGCCTTATCGGTGGTCCTAAGCGATAACGTAAAGAAGCCTTGAGTGGCGCCTTGCGGGCGAAGGCGAAGGTAATAGCGGCCAGACCGACGATAGTGGTACGGCTTGGCAAGGGCGGTTTGTAACAGGTTTGTCCCATTTTGGGGACTCTTGAGGACGCTCATCGGCTGAAACCCCTGTATCCATTGGGTTTAGCCTCATTGGGTCGAGTTCTACAGCAACTATAAAGTCAGCCGCGACCTGATCGAGTTGCGCAACCTGGCACAGGTTGCCGAATTGATGATCAGCTCAGCCATGGAACGCAAGGAAAGTCGCGGGCTGCATTACACCCTCGACTATCCGGATATGCTGCCCGAAGCGCTCGACACTATTCTGGTGCCGCCCACCTACGCCGGCTGAACTTGAGCCGCACTCGCAGGCGTCGGTGCAGATCCGCCGCCTGCGAGTCACGTGGCACGCAGATCGACCTTACCCGCCACTCTCCGCGCAAACGAAAGCGCAGCACCACGATCAATGGCAGCGCCAGACTGTCCGGGCGCAATTGCACTGCTTGCCAGCCATCAGCCTGATTCCACACCTGCCAGCCATCGCCATCGCGGCGCAAGCCGCAAAATGCTTGCGGATGGTTCAGCAGAATCTGCCCAGGCAGCATCCAAAAACCGTGCAGCGCACAGGCGCAAGCGCCGAGCAGACTGGCCCAGAGCGGAATCGACAGCAGACACAGCGAACCCATGGCGAACGCCTGGGCCAACAGATACGCCGCCAGCAACTGCCGTGAGGCATGCCAGCGGCATTCGAACGTATTACTTGGGCTGGACACGATCCAGAATCATCCGGACCATGCGTTGCAGCTCCGGATCTTCCGACTCGCTGCGCTCCATGAACCAGCCGAACATGTCCTGATCCTCACAGGTCAGCAAACGCACGTACAGATCGCGATCCACTTGATTCAACGTCGCGTAAACCTCCTGCACGAACGGCACCAGCAGCACGTCAAGCTCAAGCATGCCGCGACGGCTGTGCCAAAAGAGGCGATTCAGTTCAACTTGTTCGACCATGGAGCCCTCCTCGAATTTGCCGGGCAGTATACAGCCCCGGCGCGGGCCGCACAGTCGGCTTTGGTCGGGGACCCCTGATCCTTTATCAACTACCCATTTCAACCCTGCCCCCTTATGATGTGCCCCAGTCTATTTACCCTGCGATGACCCATGGCCGATTCTGCTTTTTTCTGCACCCTGTCTCATGAAGGCGTACTCGCGGTTCGCGGTGCGGACGCCGGAAAATTCCTGCAAGGCCAGTTGACCTGCAATATCAATTACCTGAGCGACACCCGCGCCAGCCTCGGCGCCCGCTGCACGCAGAAAGGCCGGATGCAGTCGAGCTTCCGCATCCTGCTTGAGGGCGACGGCGTGGTGATGGCGATGGCCAGCGAGCTGCTCGAGCCGCAACTGGCCGACCTGAAAAAGTACGCGGTGTTCTCCAAATCGAAACTGACCGACGAAAGCGCCGCCTGGGTGCGCTTCGGTCTGGCACATGGCGATGCAGCCCTGACCAGCCTCGGTCTGGCACTGCCCGCCGAAACCGACAGCGTTGTGCGCAATGAAGGCCTGATCGCAATTCGCGTCTCGCCCGAGCGCGCCGAACTCTGGGTGCCTGCCGCTCAGGCGCCGAACATTCAAAGCCAACTGTCCGCCACGCTGGCTGAGGGCGAACTGAATCAATGGCTGCTGGGCCAGATCCGCGCCGGTATCGGCCAGGTCATGCCTTCCACTCGCGAACTGTTCATCCCGCAGATGCTCAATCTGCAGGCGGTCGGCGGGGTGAGCTTCAAGAAAGGTTGCTACACCGGCCAGGAAATCGTTGCGCGCATGCAATACCTGGGCAAGCTCAAGCGTCGGCTGTACCGCTTGCGCCTCGACGCAGCCGAGTTGCCGGAGCCCGGCACTCAACTGTTCGCCCCCAGCCACAACAGCTCGATCGGCGAAGTAGTGCTGGCGGCCAATGCCGAGGGAAACATTGAACTCCTGGCCGTGTTGCAGGCCGAAGCTGCCGAAGCCGGTGATTTGCGTCTGGGCGCCCTCGAAGGCCCCGCGTTGCACGTGCTCGACCTGCCTTACGAACTGGATCGCGACCGCGAAATCCAGCGTTGATCGCAGCATTGTTGCAACACCCTAGAGAGTCCAAATGAGCGAACTGGCGGAAAAGGTCCAACAGGATTTGGTTGCGGCCATCGATAACGATGACCTGGTTCTGCCAACGTTGCCGGAAGTGGCCCTGCAGATTCGCAAGGCCGCTGAGGATCCGGAAATCAGCGTCAGCGACCTGAGCAAAGTCATCGGCCGCGACACCGCGCTGTCGGCGCGTCTGATCAAAGTGGTCAACAGTCCGCTGCTGCGCGCTGCGCAGGAAGTCACCGACCTGCACACCGCCATCACCCGTTTGGGCATCAACTACAGCAGCAACCTGGCGATCGGCCTGGTGATGGAGCAGATCTTCAATGCCCGCTCCGAGGTGGTCGAACAGAAGATGCGCGAAGTCTGGCGCAGCAGTCTGGAAATCGCTGGCGTCAGCTATGCCCTGTGTCGTCGTCACACTCAGCTCAAACCCGATCAGGCGGCACTCGGCGGGCTGGTGCATCAGATTGGCGTGCTGCCGATTCTGACTTACGCCGAAGACCACAATGAACTGCTCTCCGATGCGGTCAGCCTGACCCATGTAATCGAGCAGATTCATCCATTGCTCGGCGAGAAATTGCTGCGGGTCTGGGAGTTTCCCGAGCGCCTGGTGCATTTGCCGTTGCTGTATCAAGACTTCAGCCGCGACTCGACGCGCATCGATTACGTCGATGTCGTGCAAGTAGCCAATTTGTACTGTCGCAAGGACACCGATCATCCGTTTGCGCGGATTGACCCGTTTAGCGTGCCGGCGTTCAGGAAGCTGGGGATTGATCCGGAGAACAAGCAGTTCTGCGCGGATCTGGAAGAATCGCGGTCGATGTTCTACTGACCTGTAGTGAGGGGATTTATCTCCGTTGGGTTGCGAAGCGACCCTAGACTCTGCGATTCGGACCGCGACTGCTGCGCAGCCGAGCGGGGATAAATCCCCTCGCCACAAAAACCCCTCGCCACAAAGGTATTACCCGGCAATAAAACTGACCCGCACCTTCAACCCTGCCTGCTCGCCATCATGCAAGGTGATCTGCGCCAGATGCGCGCGACAGATCTCGCCGACAATCGCCAAGCCCAGACCTGAACCGGCAACCTGCTGATTGCGCCGATAAAACCGTTCGAACACCCGATCACGCTCGTGCAGCGGGATGCCCGGCCCGTCGTCCTCGACCTCAAGCACCGCCGGGGCCGTGACCCGTAGAATCACATTGCCGCCCGGTGGCGTATGCGCCAGCGCGTTGTCGACCAGATTGCTCAGCAGCTCATTGAGCAGCGTCGGCTCACCGCGCAGCCACACCGGTTCATCCGCCTCAAGCGCCAGCGCCACGCCGCGCTTGTGCGCCAAAGGCGCCATGGCCATGCCCAGCTCCCGCGCCAATTGGCTCAGATCGAGCAACTGCGCGCCGCCCTCGGCAATCGCCCGCGCGCCGTTCTCGACGCGGGCCAGCGATAGCAGCTGATTGGCCAGATGGGTCAAGCGATCGGTGCTTTGCGCGGACGATTCAAGGGTGGTGCGCCAGGTCTCCGGCTCGTTCGAGCGCAGGCCCAGTTCCAGGCGTGCCTTGAGTGCGGCCAGCGGCGTACGCAACTCGTGAGCGGCATCGGCGATGAACTGCGCCTGCCGCTCGAACTGGCCGCGCAGACGCTCGGTGAAATGATTGAGCGCGCGAACCAAGGGTCCCAGTTCATGCTGCACTTCCACCAGCGGCAGCGGCCGCAAGTCGTCGGGCTGGCGTTCCTCAACAGCGGTTCTTAACCGCTCCAGCGGGCGCAACGCCGCACTCACCGCGAACCACACCAGCAGCAATGCACCCACGGCCAACATGCCCAGGCGCAGCAACGTATCCGCCGCCAGACTGCGCGCCATGCTGACCCGCGCTTCGTCGGTTTCAGCCACGCGGATCTCCGCCATGCCGTTCATGTTCGGCTCGCTTACGGCCTTAAGCAGACTGACCACACGCACGTTCTGGCCGTTGTACTTCGCGTTGTAAAAGCGCGCGAGCGCCGGATAGCTGTCGGTACGCGGCGTGCCGGGCGGTGGCCCGGGGAGATTTTCGTAGCCGGAAATCAGCTTCTGGTGAATGTCGTTGACCTGGTAATAGATGCGCCCGGCGCTGTCGTAGGCGAAGGTGTCCAGCGCCACGTAAGGCACATCGGCGCTGAGGCTGCCATCGCGCTGCGACAACCCGGCAGCGATGGTGCGTGCCGAGGCCAGCAGCGTGCGGTCATACGCGGTGTCGGCGGCTTCGCGACCGTTCCAGTAAGCGCTCAAACCACTGGCGAGCATCAGCACCACCAGCAACCATCCAAGGTTCCACAGCAACCGCCAGCGCAGGCTGCTGGGCTTATGCATCGCGGCTTTCCAGCAGATAGCCGAGGCCACGGAAGGTGACGATGGCCACGGGCTGGCCATCGAGCTTCTTGCGCAAGCGGTGCACGTAGATTTCGATGGCGTCGGGGCTGGCTTCTTCGTCGAGGCCGAACACCTGCGCGGCCAGTTGCTCTTTGCTCATTACTCGCCCCGGCCGCGCGATCAACGCTTCCAGGACAGCTTGCTCGCGCGACGTGAGGGTCAGCAGTTCGTCACCGAGGGTGAAGCGCCGTGTGTCGAGGTCGTAAGCCAGCACACCACAGCGCTGCTGACGCTCGCCACCGAGGACACTGCGGCGCAGCAAGGCTTTGACCCGCGCTTCCAGTTCCGTCAATTCGAACGGCTTGGCCAGGTAGTCGTCAGCACCGAGATTGAGGCCATGCACGCGATCTTTCACGTCACTACGCGCGGTCAGCATCAACACCGGCAGGTTCTTGCCCCGTGCACGCAGCCGCGCCAGCACCTCGAAACCGTCCATGCGCGGCAGGCCGACGTCAAGGATCGCCACGGCGTATTCCTCACTGCCCAGCGCCAGGTCGGCGGCCACGCCATCGTGCAACACATCCACCGTCAGACCGGTGCTCTTGAGCGCCTGAGCCACGCTTTCGGCCAGTTGCAAATGGTCTTCGACGAGCAGGACACGCATGGATTTTTACCTCGTTCAGGGTTGGCCGACGCCACGCTTTGTCGCGGAGTTTACAGCCGCAACCGCCGCTGTGAAGCCCGAAAAACCGTGAAAGACAATTGAAAGGTTGTTGAAAGGTTAGCCGGTTAGAGTCGGCCCACGGACAGTTTCGACTGTCGCCGCTGCCGCCACACAGCGCAACGCAAAACGCCATGAAGCGTTTTCGACTCATAAGAACAATAACGGAGTACCCCAGCATGCCCTCCATGCGCACCAAGGCTGTAATGCCTGCTCGCCTTGCTCGATTCCACCGTTGCACCGTCGGCTTCTCGCCGCAGTCCTGTATCCCCTCCGTTGTTTCAGTCGTTGCGCGCGCGCCACGAGAAAACTGCGCCTGTCGCTAGGCTTTCGCGTTGCCCTTTGGTCATTCGGTCCATCCATAACAACAACTCCTCTGGAGACTCAAATGAACGTATCACTGCGTAAAGTTGCTCTCGCCGCTGGCGCGATGCTGTTTGCCGGCCAACTCATGGCCGAGCCGAAACGTCCGGAATGCATCGCCCCCGCCTCCCCCGGCGGTGGTTTCGACCTGACCTGCAAACTGGTGCAGAGCGCACTGGTCAACCAGAAGCTGTTGAGCAAACCGATGCGCGTGACCTACATGCCCGGCGGTGTCGGCGCGGTGGCGTACAACGCAGTAGTGGCGCAACGTCCGGCAGATGCCGGCACGCTGGTGGCGTGGTCGAGCGGTTCGCTGTTGAACCTGGCCCAGGGCAAGTTCGGCCGCTTCGATGAAACCAACGTGCGCTGGCTCGCGGCCGTCGGCACCAGCTACGGCGCCATCGCGGTGAAAAGCGATTCGCCCTACAAGACCCTCGACGATCTCGTTCAAGCACTGAAGAAAGATCCAGGCTCGGTGGTTATCGGCTCCGGCGGCACCGTCGGCAGCCAGGACTGGATGCAGACCGCACTGATCGCCAAGGCTGCCGGGATCAACCCGCGCGAGCTGCGTTATGTGGCACTCGAAGGCGGCGGTGAAATCGCCACGGCTCTGCTCGGCGGTCACATCCAGGTCGGCAGTACCGACATCTCCGACTCCATGCCGCACATCCAGAGCGGCGACATGCGTCTGCTCGCGGTGTTCTCGGACAAGCGTCTCGACGAACCGGAAATGAAAGACATCCCGACCGCTCGCGAGCAAGGCTATGACATCGTCTGGCCGGTCGTGCGTGGCTTCTACCTCGGGCCAAAAGTCAGCGATGAAGACTACGCCTGGTGGAAAGACGCGTTCGACAAACTGCTGGCTTCCGACGAGTTCGCCAAGCTGCGCGATCAGCGTGAGCTGTTCCCGTTCGCCATGACCGGCCCGGAACTGGACACCTACGTGAAGAAGCAGGTCGCCGACTACAAAGTGCTGGCCAAAGAGTTCGGCCTGATCCAGTGATCGTCTCTGTCTAGTGGCTGCGTCTCCTACGCGGGAACGCAGCACAGGAGCTCCCATGCTTATTCAACGCATTTTCGCCTCGGTGTTGCTGCTGGTGTGTGCCGGCCTGGCACTGATGGCGTGGCCGTACCAAGCGGCTTTTTCCTATGAACCGGTCGGCCCACGCGCCTTTCCGCTGCTGATGCTCGGCCTGATGGGCCTGGCGCTGCTGTACATGGTGGTTCGCCCGGCACCCATCAAACACAACCCGGATGAGCCGCCGCTGGATCGCGAAACCCTGACCAAGATCGGTCTGTGCGTGGTGTTGTTGCTGGTGTTTGCCGGCACCTTCGAACCCCTTGGCTTCATCGTGGCCAGCATCATTACCGGCGTACCGATGGCCCGTCTCTATGGCGGCCGCTGGCTGCCGAGCGTGGTGATCATCAGCCTGATGGCGGTTGGTCTCTATCTGCTGTTCGATCGCTTGATGGATGTTCCGCTGCCCCTCGGCCTGCTCAGCGTCCTGGAGAACTGATATGGATACCCTTGGCTATTTGGGTCAGGGCTTCGGCGTCGCGCTGAGCCCGTACAACCTGGTGACCGCACTGTGCGGCACCCTGATCGGCACCGTCGTCGGCCTGTTGCCGGGCCTTGGTCCGATCAACGGCGTGGCGTTGCTGATTCCGATCGCGTTCGCACTCGGCCTGCCGCCGGAGTCGGCGCTGATCCTGCTCGCGGCGGTCTATCTGGGCTGCGAATACGGCGGCCGGATCAGCTCGATCCTGCTGAACATTCCGGGTGAAGCCTCCACCGTCATGACCACCCTCGACGGCTACCCGATGGCCCGTAAAGGTATGGCCGGTGTCGCGCTGTCACTGTCGGCGTGGAGTTCGTTCATCGGCGCGTTCATCGCGACCTGCGGCATGGTCCTGTTTGCGCCGCTGCTGGCGAAATGGGCGATTGCCTTCGGACCGGCGGAATACTTCGTGCTGATGGTGTTCGCGATTGTCTGTCTCGGCGGCATGGCCGGTGATCGACCGCTGAAGACATTTATTGCGGCGCTGATCGGTCTGTTCCTTTCCACCGTCGGCATCGACGCCAACAGTGGTGTGTACCGTTTCACCGGCGACAACATTCACCTGACCGACGGCATTCAGTTCGTTGTGCTGGTGCTGGGTCTGTTCTCGATCAGCGAAATCCTTCTGCTGCTGGAAAAAACCCACCACGGCCAGGAAGCGGTGAAAGCCACCGGCCGGATGATGTTCAACTTCAAGGAAGCGGCGTCGGTTTTCGTCGTCAACGTGCGCTGCGGCGTGCTCGGTTTCATCATGGGCGTGCTGCCCGGTGCCGGCGCAACGCTCGCCAGTGCCGTGGCCTACATGACCGAGAAGCGCATCGCCGGCACCAGCGGCAAATTCGGTGAAGGCGATCCCCGTGGTCTGGCCGCGCCGGAAACCGCTATCGGCGGCGCGGCGTGCGGCGCTCTCGTTCCGATGCTGACCCTCGGCGTTCCGGGTTCGGGCACCACTGCGGTGATGATCGGCGCGCTGTCGCTCTACAACATCACCCCGGGTCCACTGCTGTTCCAACAGCAACCGGACATCGTCTGGGGTCTGATCGCGTCGTTGTTCATCGCCAACGTGATGCTGGTGATCCTCAACATCCCGATGATCCGCGTATTCACCCGCATCCTCGCCGTGCCGAACTGGGCGTTGGTGCCGATCATCGCGATCATCACCGGGATCGGCGTTTACGCTGTGCACGCGACCACCTTCGATCTGTTCCTGATGATCGGTATCGGCATCTTCGGTTACATCCTGCGCAAGCTGGATTTCCCGCTGTCGCCACTGCTGCTGGGCTTCATCCTCGGTGGCCTGATGGAGCAGAACCTGCGTCGCGCCCTGTCGATCTCCAATGGCGCGCTGGAAATTCTCTGGTCGAGTCCGATCACCTTCGGTTGCTGGATCCTCACCGCGATCATGCTGCTGATGCCGCTGATCCGCATCTGGCGCAAGCGTTCGGCGGCACGGCGCGTCATTGCCGATGTTTGATCGCTCGTCCCTGAAAGCTTGGTGGGGCACCCCGCTGGTCGGTCTGCTTGGCGGTTTCATCGCCAGTCAGATCGGCTGGCCGCTACCGTGGATGGTCGGCTCGTTGCTGGCGATCATCCTGGTGCGCTGCCTGACGCCGTGGCAACTGGCGGAAATCCCTGGCGGGCGCAAGTGCGGCCAGTGGATCGTCGGCATCGGCATCGGCCTGCACTTCACCCCGCTGGTGATGGAACAGGTGCTCAGTCATTTCGGTTTGATCTTCTTCGGTGCATTGGTCACCAGCCTTTCGGCGGTGGTCGGCGTGTGGCTGATGCGCCGCACCGGCGAGGATCGCGCCACGGCTTTTTTCTCAAGCATGCCCGGTGGTTCCGGGGAGATGGTCAACCTCGGCGCGCGTAACGGTGCACTGCTCAGCCATGTCGCGGCCGGGCAGAGTCTGCGGGTGTTGGTGGTGGTGTTGTGCGTGCCGGCGGCGTTCAAGTATCTGCTCGGTGACGGTACGCCGATTTCTCATGCAGGCAGTGTCGATTGGCGCTGGCTGGCGATTCTGTTTCCGGCGGGCGCCCTGCTCGCCTGGCTCTGGCAGCGTCTGCGCCAACCCAATCCATGGCTGTTCGGGCCGTTGCTGGTCAGTGCGGCGGTGAGCATTACGTGGGATCTGCACATCGGTTTGCCCAATGGCGGCAGTCAGATCGGTCAATGGCTGATCGGCAGCGGTCTGGGCTGTCACTTCAATCGGCAGTTCTTCCGCCGCGCGCCGTCGTTCATGGGCCGGACGTTGATCGGCACGGCGCTGACCATGTTGATCGCGTCGCTGGCGGCGCTGGGCTTGAGTGCATTGACTCATCTGGATCTGCGTTCACTGACCCTGGGCATGATGCCGGGGGGCATTGCCGAAATGAGTCTGACGGCGGAGACCCTGCAACTGTCGGTGCCGCTGGTGACGGCGATGCAGGTGATGCGGCTGTTGTTTGTGCTGTTTCTGGCGGAGCCGTTGTTCAAGTACTGGAATCGTATTCCAGAGTCCTGACTGATCGTTCCCACGCTCTGCGTGGGAATGCCTCAATGGACGCTCCGCGTCCGCTTTGGGACGCAGAGCGTCCCGGGCTGCATTCCTTTGCTGCGCGTGGGAACGATCTCAGGCGAGAGGTGGCAAGCGCCAGTCGATAGGCGTTTCGCCATTCTGTTCGAGAAACTTGTTGGTCCGGCTGAAATGCCCACAGCCTAAAAACCCGCGATAGGCCGACAACGGCGACGGATGTACCGAGGTCAGCACCAGGTGTTTGGTCGCGTCGATCAGCTTCTGCTTGCTCTGCGCATGGGCGCCCCAGAGCATGAACACCAGATGCGGCTGCCGTTCGCTGACCACTTCAATGATGCGGTCGGTGAAGTGTTGCCAGCCCTTGTCCTTGTGCGCGTTGGCGTTGGCGCGCTCAACCGTCATGGTGGTGTTGAGCAGCAGCACGCCCTGTTCGGCCCAGCTCTGCAGGTAGCCGTGGTTGGGAATGTCGATATTGAGGTCGCGCTTCAGCTCTTTATAGATGTTGACCAGCGACGGCGGTGCCGGCACGCCCGGTTGCACCGAGAAGCACAGACCGTGGGCCTGGCCCGGGCCGTGGTAAGGGTCCTGGCCGAGGATCACCACTTTCACCTTGTCCAGGGGCGTTGAGTTCAGGGCATTGAAAATCATCGGTCCCGGCGGATAGATCTCCTTGCCGGATGCCCGCTCCTGCTGCAGAAAGCTGCGCAACTCTGTCATGTAAGGCTGGTCGAACTCAGCACGCAGTGCCTCCTTCCAGCTCGGTTCGAGTTTGATACGGTCGTCAGCAGTCATGGTCATTTCCGGCAAAAACAATGGGGCGAACCCTAGGAAAGCCGACCACGCTTGTCAATTGATCTGACGCAGATCCGGCACTTTCCCCCATAGCGATCATACTGATCGCTCAAATTCCCGATCGAGGTCACGATGAATCTGCACTTCGAAGAACTAACCGGCACCGACGGCGCCCGCATCGGCATCGCCAGCCTGGATGCCGAAAAATCGCTGAACGCGCTGTCCCTGCCGATGATCAACGCGCTCAGCGACAAATTGAACGCCTGGGCCAATGACCCGCAAGTCGTCTGCGTGCTGCTGCGCGGCAACGGCGCCAAAGCCTTCTGCGCCGGCGGTGAGGTGCGCAGCCTGGTCGAAGCCTGCCGCGCTCACCCCGGCGAAGTCCCTCCGTTGGCCGCGCAGTTTTTCAGCGCGGAATATCGCCTCGATTACAGCCTGCATACCTATCCGAAGCCGCTGATCTGCTGGGGTCACGGTTATGTGCTCGGTGGCGGCATGGGTCTGCTGCAGGGCGCCAGCACGCGGATCGTCACGCCGAGCAGCCGTCTGGCGATGCCGGAAATCACCATTGGTCTATATCCGGACGTTGGCGCCAGTTGGTTTCTCGCCCGATTGCCGGGCAAGCTCGGCTTGTTTCTCGGTCTGACCGGCGCGCACATCAACGGCCGTGATGCGCTGGATCTGGATCTGGCCGACCGCTTCCTGCTCGACGAACAGCAACCGCAATTGATCGAAGGCTTGCTGCAATTGAACTGGCAGGAACAGACCGCCATGCAGCTCAACAGCCTGCTCAAGGCTCTGCAGCAGGAAGCACTCGAACAAATGCCCGAAGCGCAGTGGCTGCCGCGTCGTCAGCAGATCGACGAACTGCTCGATGTCAGCGACGTTGCCTGTGCGTGGAAAGCCATCAGCCTGCACCGCGACAGCAGCGATCCGTTGATTGCCCGCGCGGCGAAAACCATGACCGAGGGTTCACCGCTGACCGCGCATCTGGTCTGGGAACAGATCAGCCGCGCGCGGCACATGTCGCTGGCCGAAGTATTCCAGATGGAATACACCCTGAGCCTCAATTGCTGCCGTCATCCGGAATTCAGCGAAGGCGTGCGCGCACGGCTGATCGACAAGGATCAGAAACCGCACTGGCACTGGCCGGACATCAATAACGTGCCGGATGCGGTGGTCGAGGCGCACTTTCATAAAGTCTGGGAGGGGCGGCATCCGTTGGCGGATCTGACCCAGTATTGAGGTGACGCGAGGCCCGCGATGGCGACTGGATTGCCATCGCGGGCCGGCTCAATCGGTCGTCTTGTCAGACATTCAGTTCGTAGAACTCAATGATTTCCTTGATTGCCCGCTGCGCTGCATCGTCGCCTTTTTGCAAAATATCCTCGACATCCCTCAGTGGCGGAAGCGGGTGCAGACGTTCAGCAATTTGCCTTGCGCTGTAGTCTTGAGTCGCTGTTCCTTCGCTGACCCTTATGAAGCCAATAGCGCTTTCACCAGCGGCAAAATGACTGGAAACCCGGATTTTCGGCGCCATGCCGTAATCCACCACGATCACCAGATCATCGCGCTCGCGATGAAACTTCAGGTTGTCGATCGTCAGCCTGCGTTCGGAAAAATCGATTCCGTCCAAACCGCCTCCGTTGTTGATGATCACGTCTCTGCCGAGGCCATCGTATCGGTAGAGATCATTTCCAGCACCGCCCGCCAGCGTGTCATTGCCCGGCCCACCCACCAGCAGGTCGTCACCGAGGCTGCCCGTGAGCACGTCATCCCCGTGCATGCCTCGGATCTCCCCCGCGCCGCTTATCGTGTCGTTGCCACGACCGCCTACGAGTGGCAGCGCTCGTCCGTCTCGCAGGGAGGTTGAACGGGTGGGATGGTTGACGATGACACCCGTACGAAAAGTCTCGGGCGCAGGGCCCAGCTGACTTGATTCCAGGAGCTGCTTCAAACTTGCGACCGACCCATCGGCGAACTTGACGAGCTCAATACCGGCGCCCTCAAGTTCACCGTTATGGGGCAAGACGATGCGGACTTTTTGCGTCCCGCCCCATTGGATATCGAGTGTCGGATGAAGCATTTTCGCTCTCGGCGGGTTGCGGTCAGCCGCGCGATCCGGGTTGGGCTCCAGCTCGACATGGGTGGTCTCTATCAGCGCAGCACCCCAGCTCAATTGCAGTGCATTGCGCTGCGCGCCTGCGGGAAGAACGACCGTGTCCTGATCGGTCATTCCGTACTCGTCTTTCCACTCCGCTGCGCCAACTTCTGCTCGGTGGAAAACAGGGTTGAGCACGTCCGCAATCGTGGTTGTCGCCCCGGCATGCGCTTGCACGACGTAGGTGTCGGCGCCGTCTTCGCCGTAGAGCCAGTCATCACCCGAGCCGCTGAGCAGATAGTCGGCGCCCTCGGAGCCCAGCAAGGTATCGTCACCTGCCCCGGCGGATAAAAACGCGCCCGGTGTTCGGTCGCCGACAGTGCCGTAGTCAAGTGGGGAGCCTGCATAAGCGACGATCAGATCGTCTCCCGCGCCGCCGTGGAAAACGTTTTCCACTTCGACGTTGACTCGCCCGCCGGCATCGTTGCCATGGACGATTTTGCGTTTGATCGTTTCAGTTGTGACATCCCAGCGAAACGCCTTGGGCACTGTTGCCCCCGAACCGAAGCTTGCCGCCGGATAGACGTACCAGCCTTCAAGCGCGCCGGATTCCTTTCGGTCTTCAACCAATACGTCGCCCGTATTGAAGGAAAACCCGTTGGCCGAACCGGATCGATAATAGCGAGGCGCCTGAGCTGAGGAAGGCATTGCTCCCTCGGCTTTCACCTGTTTATGTTCGACGCGGGTTGTGGTTGTCGACTGCCTTTCACTGACCACGGCGTGCCCTGCATCAACCTTCATCCATAGCGGCGTTTCAGACAGTGTCCCCGCTTCGACGCTGCCATCGATCAGCTCGGTGTGAGTGGTGTAACCGGTGTCGCTGGTAGTGATATGGCTGCGAACCCAGACGCCTTGCTCATTCAAGGTAAAACCTGTGGCGTGTCTGCGGGCGGAGCGTTTTGACTGGATTTGCGCGAGGAACTCATCGGTCCAGTTGACCGTTTGAACAGATGCCACCGGGCCTTGCGCCGCAGCGGTGACATCGTCTGGCTTAACCGGATCCTCAACTTTGCTTTCAGGGGTTGCCGGGACGGTGGCAGGTTCCGGTACGGGTGGCTCGGCCGTCTCTATCGGTGGCAATGTTTTGCGCACGACATCTGCGTAATCCAGTACCACGCCGTCGCTGAAATTGAATGTGGAATCCTTCCACCGCTCGTGATTCTTGATGAGTATCGCGTCGCCCGTGCCATTGGCCAGTCGCAACACCGTGCCGACGGTAACTTCGATAACGTCGGCCTTCAGGCTTTGCGCGCAAAACCCTGCACCGAACCTGATGATGTTGCGGCCGCCGGCATCGTTGACGATATCCAGGCCGTCGCCAGCGCCGAAATAGTAGATGTCGGCGCCATCCATGCCATCCAGCACGTCAGCACCGGGACCGCCATCAAACACGTTGTCACCGGAATCACCGCGAAGGTAGTCCGTCCCTTCCCCGCCCAGCAGGGTGTCGTTGCCACCACCTCCGAGCAGCGTGTCGTTACCTGAGCCACCGTGCAGATAATCGGCATTCTGCTCGGCCTCAGCGCTGTTTTCGTAATCGCCGGCAAGGATGTCGTCACCCGCGCCGCCGTACAGCGTGTCGGCACCGAAACCACCCTGTAACGTATCGTTTCCTTCGCCGCCCTGAAGCACGTCATTGTTGCTTCCGCCCGGCTGCAGGTCAGACACATCGCCATCGAGAAAATCCGCCCCTGCGCCACCCGCCAGCGTATCCGCGCCGCCCATGCCTCGCAGAGTGTCGTCCCCCGCGCCGCCATCGAGAAAGTCGTTGCCGTGATAGCGAACCGGATGCTCAGGGCTATCGCCGATCAGATCGTCATGGCCTTCGCCGCCGAAGAGCAAATCATCGCCACCGCCGCCCCAGAGCGTGTCATCGCCGGAGCCACCGTCCAGCAGATCATCGCCAAAAAAATGCGCGGCATCGCCTTCGACGCCGTCCAGTACGCCGTCATCACCCTGCAAAATGTCGTTGCCAGGGCCGCCATACAAAGCGTCGCTGCCACCGTTACCGCCGAGTGAATCATCACCACTGCCGCCGTCCAGCACATCGTTGCCATGGTGTCTGCTGGGCAGGCCACCGCCCCAATCGAGGTTGTCACCAAGCATCACGTCGTTGCCGCTGCCACCGGCCAGGGTGTCGTTACCTTGATCGCCTTTGAGAAAATCGTCGTCAGCGCCGCCGTCAAGCAGGTCCTCACCCCAGCCGCCGTTGATAATGTCCTTGCCGCCCTGCCCATACAGCACGTCACTACCGCCCTCGGGCGCACTGTTTATCGAGGCCTTTGAATAGACCGCTCGGTGACTGGTCACACCGCGAGCAATCGTGACGGCAGCGCGCTTGACCGACCAACCTTGTTCCAGCGCACCGGTGGTTTCGTCTCCGGATAACACATCGTCACCAGCACCGCCGATCAAGGTATCCCGGTCATTGCCACCGAGCAGAACGTCTCGCGATGCCGTACCGATAAGCAAATCGTCACCTTGTCCGCCGTCGAGCCAGTCTCCGCGATTTGCCTTGCCTTTGGCGTCACCGTCGGCCATGGCCTTTTCGATTGTCGTCTGCTTGTCGCCGAATAACCGATCGTCTCCAGCCTTGCCGAACAATCGATCAGAACCACCCAGGCCGAGAATGACGTCGTCTGCGGCGGAACCGTACAGTACGTCGGCCTTGTTGCGCTGTTTGACCTTGGGCAGCAGCACCACGTTGCCCAGCTCATCAAAGGAGGGCTGATCGCCGGGGGCATTGGGATCGGCGTCTTTGGCTTTCCAGTCGCCCTGAAGCGTCAAATCCGCAGCAGTGAGCGGCTGCCCCTCGTATTCAGGGAGGCGGATGCCAAGCATCCCGGGCTGGAAGTTCTTGATGACCACCAGATCGCTCTGGCCATATTTGATGTTGAGGGTGTGTTCAACAAGCGTCAGGGTGATGGACTGATCCTCGGTAGACCAGATGTTGCTCAGAGGCGCGCGGCGTTTGAGTGCGGGAATCGGTGCGCCGTTGATCCACAGCTGCCCATTGGCATTGGCATCAAGAATCTCGTCGAGGCCATCGCCGCTGGCGAATTCATAACGGTCGTTGCCTTCGCCCCCGATCAAGGAGTCGTTCCCCTTTCCTCCGAGCAGAACATCGTCACCGGCCATCCCGTACAACTCATCATTGCCGTCACCTCCGGTTAGCGAGTCGTTACCGCGACCACCTTCAATGACATCGTGACCGGCCATCCCATGGATCGAGTCATTGCCCACGCCGCCATACAGATGATCGGCATTTGCGCCGCCGGCGAAAGATCGCCCACCGTCATCACCGAACATGGCCAGCGGGTTCAGCACTCCGGTGGTCATCGGCGCCTGTTTGCCTGAGGCGAGATCGGAGTAGGAAAACTGCTGCAGCGAGTGTTCGCCAAACGGGCCTTGGGTACGGGCAATCAAACGGGCGAGCATCTGCGCACGATCCGCCAGCCACTGCGCGGTGATAAAGCCTTCGCGAGTGTGCGGATCGTAAAGCTCGAGGTTGCGATCGGGATAACCGTCGGCTCGTTCTATGACGACTTCACTGAGTTGCTGCAAAGAGTTGCGCAACGCCAGACCGAGCGGCGTCGCCTCGCCTGCCAGTTTCGCCCATGCATTGGCATTGCCGAACTCGCCTATTGTCCGGGTGACGATGCTTTGCGACTGCTCCGGGGAGAATGCCGAGAAGAAGGCGTAACCGTTGCTGGCGAAGGTGTCGTTGGTGGTGGGTATGGCAGCAGAATCGCCGTCGTAAGTGCGCTTGAACATGTCGAGAAATTCGTTCTGGCCGTAGCGCAAGATCAGCTCGACCACGGCGGCAACAGGCGTGCCTTTGACTACATGCTGAATCAGCGGATTCACACTGCCACTGGCCAGCGCGATGTTGATTTGCTCGGGTACGACCGATAGCAGACTTTGCAGTGGATTGATGCCGAAATTGCTGATCGCCGCTTGCAGGCCGACGCTATAGGCGTCGATGGCGAAGAGAATGTTTTTATAGTCGTCGAGCCGGTTGGGCTTTGCCTGAGTGGGTGGGCCGCCATCTTCCGCATCCGGGTCGCCCGCAGAGATCAGTCTCCACGTTTCATAGGGAGGTTTACCGCCCAACAGGCTGAATCCGACAGTTCCAGACCAACCAGAGTTACGTTTCACGGCGGTGTCGTCCTCCCCGCAAACCTCCTTGAACAGGGCCTCGCCAATCGCGCTGGCGTCGATTTCTGCGATCTGGCTGATTGACGGAACAGTCCAGGGTCCCAGTTGACCGGCAAGGGATCCGTTGATCAGGGTATTGATGAAGTTGACGGCAACCTGGTTGGATGAAAGCTGCATCAGGTCTTCACTGAAAATTGTATTCAGTCTGAGTTCACCCTGGCGTGAGGTGTAACCACGAATCAGGGCAGAGTAGGCACCGTTTCCACCGTTGGCATCAATGGCCACGGCAAGCCAGAGTCTGGCGCTTTTCAGCACCTCTCCAGCCTCTTTATCGGCAGCTGCAACGTCAGAAACTTTTTCACCAATAATGTCGAATAGCTTCTGGTACAGGGGAGCGCAGCTTGCCCCTGCTAATTCCAATGCAATGTACTCCACACCCTCAGAATTTAACGTCATGCCTTTGCAACTATTGGCCGCATTGAAAATTTCCGATTTTTCCATATCACTGAAAACATAACTCATTGTTACTTCCTTGTAATAACAGAGCGTGAAAGATAATCACTGAGATACTTGAGCATCTCAGGTGCTTCGCGTAATGACGACAGACCAAGACCTACACTACCGTGCCCTCCAGCGAAGTCGAAGTTATCCAGATTGACCGTGCAGAAGAAATTCAGTTTTCCGAAATCCAGATTCTCCAATTCAGCCCTACCAAAACCTGCCAGCTTTTTGTCAGTCAGTTGCTCTTCGGAAGCCGGGCGAATCAAGCCGTCACACTTGATCAGCCGAGGGGTTCCGTCTCGCCGCGGCCAACCTGCAATGACAAAATTTCGTACGGATGACACATTCTTGAAATGCGGTGGCGGAGCATTCAGCCAAACTTCCAGTCCCGGATAATTCTTTAGTTTCACAATCAACTCATCCGGCCAGTTGACGTGCCGATAACCGCGCTCATGGGGCTCGGTAGTTTCCTTTCTGGTAAAAAGCCCGGCATTCAATTTATAGAGCCGCCAGCTTTCGGGGATCGGTTCCAGGCGCTGATTCTGGTACCGATGCAGCCCCGTCCCGGTCCACCAGAAAAGCCCCTTCAGAGCAATCGCCAGACACGCTTTCTTGTTCACCATCTCAGGCATGCCAACGTAAAACTCAGGGACTAGCGTCTTATCTATATAGGCGCCGCCTAATATCGGCACTTGCTTCATGCTCGCCAGCTTGTTCTGGCAAGCTTTCTCGTTTGCCTGATGAATAGCCGCCGACTCGGCAGATTGTTCTTTGCGAATATAAAATTCCGCTACGCAATAGCAGAGATAAAAGAACACCCCATACGTCAATAACCTTTTAACCCACTTGATCGCCTGCTTACGCGACTTCCTGGACATTTCAAACCTCCCGCTCAAACTGCGGAACGGTTGGTATGTCGTTATGCCCGGACATCGCGCTTGCAAAAATCTCAAAGTATTGGCTCACGCCCGATTCCACACTGAACCGACCTGCCGTCAACTTCGCAGCGCTGGCAAGTCCATCGTACTCACCTGCCGACTTCAAAACCTTGCTTACACTTCTGGCAACTCCTTGATGGTCGAAGAAATCCACCAACATGCCATTGGCCCCATCGACAATGACTTCCCTTACCGGAGCCGTATCCGACGCAACAACCACGCAACCGGACGCCATCGCCTCCAGTAACGACCACGACAAGACAAACGGATACGTCAAATAAACATGGACTTTGGAACATGCGAGAACCGCGCGGTAAGTCTGGTAAGGAAGTTTCCCTGTGAAATGCACTCTGGAGTGATCGAAACTGACCTCCGCCTCCATCCTGCTGCGCCAATCCGGGTACCCGACCGGCTTACTCCCATAACTGACACCGTCACCGCCAACCACGATGATCTGCACATCGGGGCACTCGGCCTGAATAAGCGGGATCGCTCGCATGAAACTGTGAAAGCCGCGATAAGGCTCAAGGTTTCTGGCGACATAGGTAACGATCGGCTGTCCGGCTTTGAGCTCGATTCCATTGGGCAATCTGACTGCCCCGACTTTCGTCAGGTCAGAACTTTGAATCACACCTTCGTGAATGACCCGAATCGCCGACCGGTAAGCGGCCGGAAACAGGCTGCGCTGCCACTGGGTAGGCGCGATTGCGATATCACAGTGTTCAAGATTCAACAGATGCAGCGAGTTGAGCACGCGCAGCCGTGACGACTCCCTTGCGGCTCGCCGGAATTCAGGGTCGAACCCGCAATCGGCGCCCTGCGCTCGATAGTAATACTCGCAATAGTGAATCAGCGGCGTATCGGCATAGACGTCCTCGGCAAACAGCGTCTCTCCCCATCCGGGATGGGCAAGAATCACGTCTGGCTGATAGCCCGAACGTTTCAGCCTGCCCAGAATTTCAAAAACCTTCTGCCCGTCGATCACCGCTTGTTCGTAGCGGATCAGATACGGGTGAATATTGCCGGGCGCTCGGCTGGTCGCTCGATATCGATGGACTTGCACACCGGCGACGCCCGGTGCCGTGTCCCGGCCTATCGCCACAACCTCATCACCGCGCTCCAGCGCTGCCAGCACCACATGACGGAACTGACCGGGAAAATTTTGGTGAATAACCAGAAGCTTCATAGCGCTAAACGTCCATTTTTTCGCCGCTATCGAGCTGAGGATTGCTCGACTCGTTCGGCATCCACGAACGCTAACAAACGCCACGAAATGAAACTGTAGGACGCTTCCGGGATTGCCTTGGGAGATGGCCAACGGAACAACTTTTCGCCGGGCAAAAAAAAGCGGCGCTTGATGCGCCGCTTGTTCATTGCAGAGATTTACCAGCGGTTGCCACGGCCGTTGTAGTCACGCCGACCGCTGTGGCGATCATAGTTGCCGCGACCGCGGTGGTCGTTGTCCCAACCGCCGCGACGGTGGCCGTCCCAGCGTCCGCGATCATTGCCGTGCCAGCGACGGCTTTCGTAATGACGCGGGGCCGGTTGATAGTGCCGAGGCGCCTGGTAATAACGCGGTTGCTGGTAGTACCGCGGCGCTGGCTGGTAGTAGCGCGGCTGAGTGTAATAAGTGCCGCCGCTGCGGTAATAGGAGCCGCCACCGCTGTAATAGGCCGGTGCGGGTGATGTGTAGACCTCTGACCTGTAGTAGCTGTCTCCATAGGAATAAGGAACGCATCCGCCAAGGGAAAAAAGCATCACGGCAAGCAGTACGATTCGGCGATACATGGCGGCCTCCTGGACCGCGGGTTGGCCACACCAGCGACGCTGGCAGGCGACCGTCAGCAATTGCTGACTGTCGAAGAATCAGACAGCGATTTCAGAATCTGGTGCGTTCCTGCAACAAGTTGAAACAAGTGATTATGAAATCTTGTTTATCCGCAAAATCAGCGACCAGTGATGCGTAAACGCGCTGCATGACGGTGCAACCACGCACCACCACGATGCGCCGTCGCTCGCCCCGCTCACCTCGGCAATCCAGCAGATCCCCGCCGCAGAGGCCTCGGCCCGACTTGGCACGCCTCTCGCTTTAGCAAACCCGTGCAGGAGTCATCACAGGTTCGCGGCACCACAATTTGCAATGGCTGACTAGGGTTCCGGCTCGCAATCGCGAGTGGCTGGTCCGAGAGTTGGCGACCTCCAGTTGAGGTTACACGGCGGGACAAAAGCCCGGGAGACAAGCCACCGTTCGCGGTGCCGCGTTGCCTTCCTGTCCGTCCTCGATCAACTGGAGAATCCGCAATGATCCAACTACGTTTCCCCGCCCTGCTCGCCGCCGCCTTCGCCGCGCTTATCAGCACGCAATCTTCCGCCGCCCAGAAAGACCACTTCAGCGTGTGCTGGACGATCTACGCCGGCTGGATGCCATGGGAATACGCCGGCAGCCAGGGCATCGTCGACAAATGGGCGAAGAAATACGGGATCAAGATCGACGTCGTGCAACTCAACGACTACGTCGAATCGATCAACCAGTACACCGCCGGCCAGTTCGACGGCTGCACCATGACCAACATGGATGCGCTGACCATTCCCGCTGCCGGCGGCGTTGACAGCACCGCGCTGATCGTCAGCGATTTCTCCAACGGCAACGACGGCATCGTGCTCAAGGGTGAAGGCAAGAAAGTCGCCGACCTCAAGGGCATGGACGTCAATCTGGTCGAGCTGTCGGTCTCCCATTACCTGCTGGCTCGCGCGCTGGACTCGGTGGACCTGACCGAGAAAGACCTGAAAGTGGTCAACACCTCCGACGCCGACATTGCCGCCGCATTCAACACCGACGACGTCAACGCCGTGACCACCTGGAACCCGATGCTCTCGGATATCAAGGCCAAACCCGGCGTCACCGAAGTGTTCAATTCCAGCCAGATCCCCGGCGAGATCATGGACATGATGGTGGTCAACAGCGCCACCCTCAAAGACAACCCGGCACTGGGCAAAGCGCTGACTGGCGCGTGGTTCGAAGTGGTCGCTTTGATGAACGCAAAAAATGCCGCGAGCAAAGCTGCGCTGGAACACATGGCCAAGGCCTCGGGTACCGATCTCGCCGGCTTCCAGGCGCAACTGGACACCACAAAACTGTTCGCCACGCCGAGCGAAGCGCTGAGTTTCGCCACCAGCAAACAACTGCCGGACACCATGCGCAAGGTCGCCGAATTCTCCTTTGAGCACGGCCTGCTCGGCGAAGGCGCGAGGGACCCGAGCGCGGTCGGCATGACTTTCGCCAACGGCGTGACCAGCGGCGACACCGCCAATCTCAAGCTGCGTTTCGATCCGACCTACGTGCAGATGGCCGCCGACGCCAAGCTGTAAGCCACGGAGGATTTGGCCATGCGCCTGATCAATCGCCACCCTGATCGCCCGAGCCGCCTGTTGCTGGTGATCCTGCCGTTCGCGCTCGTGCTGTTCGCCTACTTCACAGGCTCGGCCGAGCGCCTGGCGGACAACCCCAACGACAAACTGCTGCCCAGCGCCGTGCAGATGAGCGACGCGGTAAAACGCCTGGCCTTCAACGCCGACAGCCGCACCGGTGAATATCTGTTGTGGCAAGACACCGCGTCGAGTCTGCGCCGTTTGGCCATCGGCCTCGGCATCGCGGCGCTGGCGGGTCTTTGCCTCGGTATCGCGGCGGGCACCCTGCCGCTGTTCGGCGCGCCGTTGTCGCCGTTGCTGACGGTGCTGTCGATGGTGCCGCCGCTGGCGATCCTGCCGATTCTGTTCATCGTCTTTGGCCTGGGCGAGTTGTCGAAAGTCATGCTGATCGTGATTGGCATCACCCCGGCGCTGGCCCGGGATCTGGAACAGCGTGCCCGCGACATTCCGGTCGAACTGCTGATCAAGGCGCAGACCCTCGGCGCCTCGACCTGGACGCTGATGCTGCGCGTGGTCTTGCCGCAGCTGTTGCCGCGCTTGCTGATCTCGCTGCGCTTGATGCTCGGTTCGGCGTGGCTGTTCCTGATTGCCGCCGAAGCGATCGCCTCCACTGATGGCCTCGGCTACCGGATCTTTCTGGTGCGGCGCTACCTGGCGATGGATGTGATCCTGCCCTACGTGGTGTGGATCACCCTGCTCGCCTGGCTGATGGACTGGGGCTTGAAACAGCTGACCCAGCGCGCTTTTCCCTGGTACGAGGGAGCGGCGAAATGAGCTTCATCACAGTAAAGAACGTCTGGCAGCAGTACGCCGATCAAGTGGTTCTGGAAGGCTTGAACCTGAACGTCAACGAAGGCGAGTTCTGCACCTTGGTCGGCGCCTCCGGTTGCGGCAAATCGACCTTCCTGCGCCTGTTGCTCGGCCAGGAAACCGCCAGTCGCGGGGAGATTCTGCTCGACGGCCAGCCCTTGGCCAGCGAGCCGGATGCCAGCCGTGGCGTGGTCTTTCAACGCTACTCGGTGTTCCCGCATCTGAGCGTGCTCGACAACGTCGCCCTCGGTCTCGAATTGCCGCGCGCGCCCTTGCTTGGCCGGCTGTTCGGCAACGCCAAGCGCGAGGCGCGCGAGCAGGCTGCAGCCCTGCTGACAAAAGTCGGCCTCGGCCATGCGCTGGACAAGTACCCGGCACAGCTGTCCGGCGGCATGCAGCAACGCTTGGCCATCGCTCAGGCGCTGATCATGAAACCGCGCGTGTTGCTGCTCGACGAGCCCTTCGGCGCGCTTGATCCGGGCATTCGCAAAGACATGCACGCGCTGCTGCTGGAGCTGTGGCGCGAGACGCAACTGACGGTGTTCATGGTCACCCACGACCTGTCCGAGGGCTTCAGCCTCGGCACGCGTCTGCTGGTGTTCGACAAGGTGCGCCTCGACCCGCACGCCCCCGGCGCCTATGGCGCCCGCATCACCTACGACATCCCGTTGAACAGCGACCGCCGCGCCCAGCGCGCCGCCGTCGAGGCCCTGCCGCTGCCGCTGGCGGGCACCCTTCGCACTGCTTGAGAGGACTGCTCCAATGACTGATTCAATCCAACTCTTTCCACCCTTTGCTGAAGAACTGCTGCCCGGCGGCGGCCACCGTTCGTTCGTGCTCAAGCGCGGCCAATTGCTGCGCCTGACCGACCTGCGCGGCGGCGCCAATGTCAGCCTGACCTTGCTCAATGCCAATGAAAAAACCGAGCGATTGAACCTGCCCGACAGCCTCAAATGCCAACACACCGCCAAGCTCACTGCCGGCCACTGCCTGTACTCGGACATGGGCCGCGTACTCGCCGCGATCACCGCCGACACCTGCGGTTGGAGCGACAGCCTCGGCGGTGTGCTTTGCGCACAGGAAGTCGCCGAAAAGTACGGTCAGGGCCGCTACCAGGAACTGCGCAACGGCTTCTTTCGCAACGGCACCGACAACCTGCTGGTGGAACTCGGCAAGTGGGGCCTGGGCCTGTCCGACCTGCTGATGACCCTCAATCTGTTCAGCCGCGTGAACGTCGATGAGGCCGGGCGTTTCCACTTCGTCGAAGGCAACTCGAAGGCCGGTGACTACATCGAGTTGTACGCGCCGATGGACACCCTGATGGTGCTCACCGCCCTGCAACATCCGATGGACCCGTCCCCCGAATACGCTCCGAAACCCTTGAAGCTGAGCTGGATGAACGCCGACGCCAGCGTCGCCGAACACTGCCGCACTTCGCGCCCGGAAAACGAGCGCGGCTTTATCAACACCGACCGTTTGTTCGCCTGAGGATCGCTGCCATGTCACTCGCAATCGCCACTTCGCACAAGCAAGCCGACAGCGCGATCTACCGCGCGACCATTCCCGCCGGCGAGCCCTGGCTGATGGAAGTCAAGGCCGGGCAGACCCTGCGCATCCTCGATCTGGAAGGCAATCAGGCCATCGACACCTTGTTCTACAGCCTCGCCAACCCGAAGGAGCGCTACGACGTGCAACGCACCTTGCGCCGACAGAACAGCGTCTACCTGAGCACCGGCAGCGTGCTGTATTCCAACCTCGGCCAGCCGATGCTGACCATCGTTGCCGACACCTGCGGGCGCCACGACACCCTCGGCGGCGCCTGCGCGCAAGAGAGCAACACCGTGCGCTACGCCCTGGAAAAACGCTACATGCACAGCTGCCGCGACAACTACCTGCGCGCCTGCGCCCACGACGGCCGATTGAGCAAGAGCGACATCGGGCCGAACATCAATTTCTTCATGAACGTGCCAGTGACGGCGGATGGCGGGCTGACCTTCGAGGACGGTATTTCCGCGCCGGGCAAGTACGTTGATTTGCGCGCGGAGATGGACGTCATCGTGCTGATTTCCAACTGCCCGCAGTTGAACAACCCGTGCAATGCCTACAACCCGACCCCGGCGGAGTTGCTCGTATGGAACTGACCATCAGCCGTTTACGCCGTTGGCTTTTTGCCCTGTGCCAGGCGCGTTCCGGGCAGTGCCTGAAACCTTCAAGGCACTGACAGTCCTGTGGGAGCTGGCTTGCCAGCGATTGCGGTGTTTCAGTCACCAACAATGTTGGATGTGCCGACCTCATCGCTGGCAAGCCAGCTCCCACAGGGGGTTTGTGGTGGGTTGGAGTGAAGTGAGTTTTTTCCATCCGGGACGGCCCGGATGTCTGTCGAAAAACAGCGGGACGGCCCGCTCCCCCTTCAGGGGTTATGCCATGTTCGAAAAAATCCTGATCGCCAACCGTGGCGCGATTGCCTGTCGCATCCTGCGCACGATCAACGTGCTGAAGGCCCAAGGCGTCGCCGTGTATTCAGAAGCCGATGCTGCCAGCCTGCACATCTCCCAGGCCGCTGAAGCGCACAGCCTCGGCGAAGGCGCGGCGTCCGCGACCTATCTGGCGGTCGACAAAATCCTCACGATCGCCAAACAAAGCGGCGCCACGGCGATTCATCCCGGCTACGGATTTCTCTCCGAGAACGCAGCGTTCGCCGAAGCCTGCGAAGCGCAGGGCATCGCCTTCATCGGGCCGACGCCGGAGCAATTGCGGGTGTTCGGCCTCAAGCACACTGCTCGCGCGTTGGCCAAACAGCACGGCGTACCCATGCTCGAAGGCACCGACCTGCTCGACAGCCTCGATTGCGCGCTGAGCGCCGCCGAACAGGTCGGCTACCCGGTGATGCTGAAAAGCACCGCTGGCGGTGGTGGCATCGGCATGCGCGTGTGCCGCAGCGCCAGTGAATTGAGCGAATCATTCGAAGCGGTGAAACGCCTCGGTCAGAACAACTTCAGCGACGCCGGGGTGTTCATCGAGAAGTACATCGAACGCGCGCGGCATCTGGAAGTGCAGGTGTTCGGCGACGGCTGCGGTGAAGTCATCGCTCTCGGCGTGCGCGACTGTTCAGTGCAGCGGCGCAATCAGAAAGTCCTCGAAGAAACCCCGGCGCCAAACCTGCCAGAAGGCATGGCCGATGAGCTGTGCGCAGCGGCGATCAAACTGGCGCAAGCGGTGAATTATCGCAGCGCCGGCACCGTCGAATTCGTCTTCGACAGCGAGGCCCAGCGCTTCTATTTTCTCGAAGTGAACACGCGCTTGCAGGTCGAGCACGGCGTCACCGAACAGGTGTGGGACGTGGACCTGGTGCGCTGGATGATCGAGCTGGCCGCTGGTGATCTGCCGCCGCTGAACGAGTTGTATCAAGGCCTGGAACCGCAGGGCCATGCGATTCAGGCACGTCTGTACGCGGAAGATCCGGGGCGTGATTTCCAGCCGAGCCCGGGCCTGCTGACCGCTGTGAAATTTCCGCTCGCCAACGGCGTTGAGTTGCGTATCGACACCTGGGTGGAGGCCGGCGTAGAAATTCCGCCGTATTTCGATCCGATGATTGCCAAGCTCATCGCGTGGGCGCCGAGTCGCGAACAGGCTCGCGCCGAACTCCATCAGGCATTGGGCGATAGCCTGCTGTATGGCGTGGAAACCAACCGCGACTATCTGCGGCAGATTCTGCTCGATGCTCCATTCGCCAGCGGTCAGCCGTGGACCCGTTGCCTGGAAAATCTGCTGTATCACGCCAACACCTTCGAAGTGCTCAGCGCCGGCACGCAAACCAGCGTGCAGGACTATCCCGGCCGCCTCGGCTATTGGGCCGTCGGCGTGCCTCCGTCGGGGCCGATGGACAGCCGAGCGCTGCGCCTGGGCAATCGTCTGCTCGGCAATGAACAAGGCGCAGCCGCACTGGAAATCACCATGAGCGGGCCGATCCTGCGCTTCAATTGTGACGCGGTGGTCGCGGTGACAGGCGCGCCGATTGCCTTGACCCTTGACGCTGAACCGGTGCCGATGAACACCGCGCTGCTGATCCCGGCCGGCGCGACATTGCAACTGGGCAGCATCAGCGGCGCCGGCGCGCGCAGTTATCTGTGCCTGCGCGGCGGCTTGCAGGTGCCGGATTATCTGGGCAGCAAAAGTACCTTCACCCTCGGCCAGTTCGGCGGGCATGGCGGACGGGCGTTAAGGGCCGGTGACGTGTTGCATGTGCCGGCATTGACCGAGCGCAGCGCCGGCCAGCAACTGGCCGAACAGCACATCACGGCGCTGCCGGGCGTGCGCCAGATCCGGGTGATCTACGGTCCGCACGGCGCGCCGGAATACTTCAGCGAAAACTACATCGCCACGTTCTTCGCGACCCAGTGGGAAGTGCATTTCAACTCCAGCCGCACCGGTGTGCGCCTGATCGGGCCGAAGCCTGAGTGGGTGCGTGAGGATGGCGGTGAAGCGGGTCTGCACCCGTCGAACATCCATGACAATCCGTATGCGATTGGTGCGGTGGATTTCACCGGGGACATGCCGGTGATCCTCGGCCCGGATGGCCCGAGCCTGGGTGGGTTTGTCTGCCCGGTGACGGTGATCGAGGCGGATCTGTGGCAACTGGGGCAGCTCAAGGCTGGCGATAAAATTCAGTTCATCCCCGTCGACCTCGGCACCGCCCGCGATCTCGCCCTGAAATGGGATCTTCCCTGTGGGAGCGAGCCTGCTCGCGAAAGCGTCGGCCAAGACAAATCGATATTGACTGACACGGCCTCTTCGCGAGCAGGCTCGCTCCCACAGGGTTTAGTGTCGCCTGTGGTGTTGGCGTTGGGTCAAGGCGATCAGCGACTGGTTGCACGGGTTTCTGGCGACACTCATTTACTGCTGGAAATCGGCGCGCCGGAGCTTGATCTGGTCCTGCGCTTTCGCGCCCACGCGCTGATGCAGGCGCTGGAAAGCCAAGCCCTGCATGGGGTGATCGACCTCACCCCGGGCATTCGCTCGCTGCAAGTGCACTACCAGCCGGAGCAACTGCCGCTGGCCGATCTGCTCGGCATCATCGCTGGCGAATGGGACGCGGTGTGCGCCGCCAAGGACCTGCAGGTGCCTTCGCGCATCGTGCACTTGCCGCTGTCGTGGGACGACCCCGCCTGTCAGTTGGCGATCGAGAAATACATGACCACCGTGCGCAAGGACGCGCCGTGGTGCCCGAGCAATCTGGAGTTCATCCGGCGCATCAACGACCTGCCGAATCTCGACGAAGTGCAGCGCACGGTGTTCGATGCGAGCTATCTGGTGATGGGCCTTGGCGATGTTTACCTCGGCGCGCCGGTAGCCACCCCGCTCGACCCGCGTCATCGTCTGGTGACCACCAAGTACAACCCGGCGCGTACCTGGACCGCCGAGAACTCGGTCGGCATCGGCGGCGCCTACATGTGCGTGTATGGCATGGAAGGCCCGGGCGGTTATCAGTTTGTCGGGCGCACTCTGCAGATGTGGAATCGCTATCGCGAAGTCGCCGCGTTCGATGGCAAACCGTGGCTGCTGCGCTTCTTCGATCAGATCCGTTTCTACCCGGTCAGCGCCGAAGAACTGCTGCGCATCCGCCGCGATTTCCCCCTTGGGCGCTTCGATCTGAACATCGAACACAGCCAACTCAACCTCGCCGACTATCAGGCATTTCTCAGTCAGCAAGCCGAGGGCATCAGCGCTTTCCGTGCGCAGCAACAGGGCGCGTTCAAGGCTGAACGCGAACGCTGGATCGCCAGTGGCCAGGCGCATTTCGACAGCGAAGAAGCCGTGCCTGACGCCAGCGAAGAAGCACCGCTGCAAAGCGGTGAACACAGCGTCGACAGCCACATCGCCGGCAATCTCTGGCAGGTGCAGGTCGAGGCTGGCCAGCGCGTCGCGGCGGGCGATGTGCTGGTGATTCTCGAGTCGATGAAGATGGAAATCCCTGTGCTCGCGCCGCTGGCCGGTGTCGTGCGAGAGATCCGCGTGCAACCCGGTTCGGCGGTGCGTGCCGGACAACGGGTGGTGGTGCTGGAACTCGACTGAAGCCATTTCTGAAAAGGATCAACCGATGAATCTGCAACTCGATGCACTGCGCCAGGCCTACCGCAATGGCGACACCACACCGCGCCAACTGCTGCTGCAATTGCGCGAAAAAGCCGCTGCCCTGAACCCCGACTATCACCTGTTCATCCACCTGCTCAGCGTCGATGAACTGGAGCCATACCTCGCCGCCCTCGACGGTCGTGACCTCGACAGTCTGCCGCTGTATGGCGTGCCGTTCGCGATCAAGGACAACATCGATCTGGCCGGCATTCCCACCACAGCCGCGTGCCCGGCGTTTGCCTATGTGCCGCAGCAGTCGGCGACCATCGTCGAGCAACTGTTGGCGCTGGGGGCGATACCGCTGGGCAAGACCAATCTTGACCAGTTTGCCACCGGCCTCAATGGCAGCCGCTCGCCTTATGGTGCGTGCCCGAACAGCGTATTGCCCGAATATCCGTCCGGCGGCTCCAGCGCCGGCTCGTCGCTGGCAGTGGCGCTGGGCCTGGCCAGCTTCGCGTTAGGCACTGACACCGCCGGTTCCGGGCGAGTGCCGGCGGCGCTGAATAATCTGGTGGGATTGAAGGCGAGCAAGGGCCTGATTTCCACCGCTGGCGTGCTGCCGGCGTGCCGCACGCTGGACTGCGTAACCACCTTCACTGCCACTGCTCGCGAGGCCAGTCAGTTGCTGGCGTTGACGGCCAGACACGATCCTCGCGATGAGTACAGTCGAGGCAACCCGGCATGGAATGACGGCTCGGCATTTGGCGCGCCACGGCCGTTTCGCTTCGGCGTGCCACGGGCGCAGGACCTTGAATTTTTCGGCTGCAACGAGGGGCCACAGTTGTTCGCAGCAGCCATCGAACGGCTCAAGGCTCTGGGTGGCGAAGCGGTCGAACTGGACCTGTCGCCATTTCTCGAAGCAGCGCGTCTGCTCTACGACGGACCGTGGGTCGCCGAGCGTTACAGCGTCGCCGGTGAGCTGCTGGAGCAAAATCCCGAAGCGGTGCTGCCGGTGATCCGAGCGGTGCTGGCCAAGGCTCCGGCAGTGACTGGCGTGCAGACCTTCCGCGCGCAATATCGATTGCAGGCGCTGAAGGCCCTCTGCGACGAGGCCCTGGAAAATCTCGACTGCGTGCTGACACCGACCATCGGCCGTCCGGTGACCCTGGCCGAGCTTGAGGCCGAGCCGGTGCTGCGCAATTCCGAACTCGGTTATTACACCAACTTCATGAACCTGCTCGACTACGCCGCCGTCGCCGTGCCGACCGCGTTCATGGGCAACGGTTTGCCGTGGGGCGTGACGTTGTTCGGGCGGGTATTTACCGATCAGTATCTGTTGAGCGTGGCCGATGCCTTGCAGCGCCAGCAGGACAGTGCCCTGTCAGCTCCGGCGAACGCTGCGCGCAATGATCGCGCTCGATTGGTGGTGTGTGGCGCGCACCTGCAAGGGCTGGCGTTGAACTGGCAACTGACCCAGCGTGGCGGGCGCTTGCTGGAAACCACGTTCAGTTCGCCGGACTATCGACTGCACGCCCTCGCCGGCGGCCCGCCATTGCGGCCGGGCATGGTACGGGTCAAGGACGGCGGCGTGGCGATTGCCGTGGAGGTGTGGGAATTGCCGAGCAGCGAGCTGGGCTCGTTTCTCACCGGGATTCCGGCGCCGCTGGGGCTGGGCAAGGTGCAACTGGCGGATGGGCGCTGGGAGAGCGGGTTTATCTGTGAGCCGTATGGGTTGGAGGGTGCGGTGGATATCAGTCATTTCGGGGGATGGCGGGCGTATCTGGCATCCCGGGGCTGATCCGAAAGCTCGCCGTCACCCTGGCCCTCTCCCCCAGGAGAGGGCCAGGGTGAGGCGTTTGTTCATCGGTTGCCATTGGCTGATACCGAGTCGATCACAGATTTTCCATCACCCACAATCCAGCTCCCTCTCCCCCGGGAGAGGGCTGGGGTGAGGGGCTGCGATTTCCCTGACACACCGCTACGTCATATCCCCCGCCATTTCAGGCACAAATCCCGCAGTGTTTTCCCGACCATCCCACTAGAATGCATCCCATCGGGCCACTGCCAACGGATCTGCCATGCCGCTTCGTTCTCCCCTGTACTCGCAACGTTCACTGGTGCTCACCCTGGTCGCCCTGCTCGGCGCCGGCTTTCTCGCCACGTCACTGTTGAGCTACTTCGCCTCCCGCGCGTCGATCCGCGACAACATCGTCAACACCGAACTGCCACTGACCTCCGATACGGTCTATTCGGAAATCCAGAAAGATCTGGTCCGGCCGATCCTGATTTCCTCGATGATGTCCCGTGACACGTTCATGCGCGACTGGGTGGTCAACGGCGAGCAGAATCCCGAGCAGATGACCCGCTATCTCGACGAGGTCATGACCCATTACGGCGCCTACACGGCGTTCTTCGTTTCCAATGCCACGCTCACCTACTACCACGCCAAAGGCGTGCTCAAGCGGGTCAAAGTCGACGAGCCGCGCGACACCTGGTACTTCCGCGTGCGCGACATGCAGGACCCGTACGAGATCAACGTCGACCCGGATCTGGCCAACAAGGACAACCTGACGTTCTTCATCAACTACAAGGTCTACGACTACCACAACCGCTTCATCGGCGCCGCGGGCGTGGGCCTCACCGTGGACGCGGTGATCAAGCTGATCGACAAGTATCAACAGCGCTATCAACGCAGCGTGTACTTCGTCGATACCTTCGGCCGCCTCGTATTGACCGGTGCCGAGGGTGGCCCGGAAGGCGCGCACATCGGCCAGAGTCTTGGCGAACTGGAGAGCATGAAAAGTCTGGTCAGCCAGTTGCCCAAGCCGCACAGCGGCAGCTACGAATATTCCACCCACGGCCAGGGGCATTTTCTCAACGTGCGGTTTATCCCCGAGTTGAACTGGTACCTGTTCGTCGATAAACGCGAGGACGGCGCGCTGAGCGAGATCCGCCAGTCGCTGTATCTCAATCTGCTGATCTGCCTGCTGGTGACGTTGATCGTGCTGGCCTTGCTCAATCGAGTGATCAAGCGCTTCCAGGCGAAGATTCAGGCGCACGCCACCCTCGACAGTCTCACCGAACTGCCGAACCGACGCGGCTTCGACATCCTCGCCGCGCAAGCGCTGCACGAGGCCCAACGGGAAACCAAGCCGCTGACCGCGTTGTTGCTCGACCTCGACCACTTCAAAGCCTTGAACGACACCTACGGACACATGGCCGGCGATCAGGTGTTGATCGGTTTCGCCCGCGACCTGCAAAGTTGCCTGCGTCACGCCGACATCGTCTGCCGCTGGGGCGGTGAAGAGTTCATCGTTCTGTTGAAAGACACCGACGGCGAGACCGGGCAGAAAATTGCCGAGAAGATCCGCCAGCACGTCGAACAACACGAATATGCCTACGATGGCCACACCCTGCATCTGACCGTGAGCATCGGCGCCACCACCGTGCAACGCGATGACACCTTGCACACTCTGCTGTCCCGGGCCGATCATGCGATGTACCGCGCCAAGCAAACCGGGCGCAACCGCACCTGCATGGAAATGCCGCACTCGACCTATGCCTGATAACGACGTCAAACCCGACCACTGCCCGGCCTGCGGCGCCCGCAACGATTGCAGCCTCGCCGACCCGCGCACCGCCGACCGCGAATGCTGGTGCTATGGCGTGACCATCGACCCGGCGGTGCTCGACGCGCTGCCGGCCGCGCTGCGCAATCAAGCCTGCCTGTGCCCGCGCTGCGCACAGGTCGAAGCGCAACTGCAAGCAGGTCGGCGGCCGATCCCGTAAGATGCGCGGCCCTTCGTCCGTTGAATTCTGACCATGCGCGTCGACCGCTTCCTCAGCAATCTGCCTCGCTACAACCGTCAGCAGGTTCGCCTGTTGCTGGTGGAAAAGCGCGTGCGGATTGACGGAAAAGTCGTCAGCGACCCGCACAGTGAGGTGCTGGAATTCAGTCGGGTCGAAGTCGACGATGAGGTGCTGCAGAGCGGCAAACCGGCGCGCTATTTCATGCTGCACAAACCCCCGGGCTGCGTCAGTGCCACCCGCGATCCGCAGCATGCGACCGTGCTCGACCTGCTCGATGAAGCGCACAAGGACGATCTGCACATCGCCGGACGTCTGGATTTCAATACCACCGGGCTGATGCTGATCACCAATGACGGCACCTGGTCGCGACGCCTGACGCAGCCGCAAACCAAACTGGCGAAGGTCTATTACGTCGAAACCGAACAGGACATCGACCCGAGGTACGCGCTGAAATTTGCCGAGGGCATTTACTTCGCTTTTGAAGATCTGACCACGCAACCGGCGCAACTGGAGCTGCTCGGCCCACGCTCCGCACGGTTGAGCATCGTTGAAGGCCGCTACCATCAGGTCAAGCGCATGTTTGGTTTCTTCAACAACAAAGTCCTGCGCCTGCACCGCGAATCCATCGGCGAACTGACCCTCGATCACGCGCTAAAACCGGGCGAGTACCGCGCTTTGCGCACCGAAGAGATTCATTTGTTCTAAGCCGGCGACCGCTCAGCCGAAGTTGTCGAACAATTCGCCGACGGCACTTGCGTGATCCTGAGTCCCCTGCTTGAATCAGGACGTCGGCCGAAATGTGACCGATTAGTCACCACATACTTCCAAGAAACTTTTTGTCGGTCGTCTGCCCTCAAGGGCTGCGCCTCAGCCGGCAATCTGCCCGCCAATAACAACACCCGTCGACCTGCCTTACCGGATCGACATGGGCCAGCAAATTTCAGGCGTATGCCTACCTGTCACAAAGCTCGTGCAATCTCGATTGCGCGCATACCCGCTTGCTTGCCAGGAGTCTTATGACATGAGGCCAGAAATCGCTGTGCTGGATATACAGGGTCAGTATCGGGTTTACACGGAGTTCTATCGCGCAGACGCCGCAGAAAAGACCATCATTCTGGTCAACGGCTCGATGGCCACGACTGCGTCGTTTGCACAGACCGTGAAAAACCTGCACCCGCAATTCAACGTGGTCTGCTATGACCAGCCCTACGCGGGCCGCTCAAAAGCCCACAACCGGCATGAGAAACATCTGACGAAGGAAGTCGAAGGGCAGATTCTGCTGGAGCTGATCGATCACTTCGCCGCCGAACACGTGCTGTCGTTCTCCTGGGGCGGCGCCGCCACTCTGGTCGCCCTCGCCCAGCAACCGCGGCGCATCGAAAAAGCCGTGATCAGCTCGTTCTCACCGGTGATCAATGCGCACATGCTCGATTACCTCGAGCGCGGCGTCGATTACCTCGGCAGCCGCGACGGCGATCGGGTCGGTCATCTGGTCAACAACACCATCGGCAAACACCTGCCGTCACTGTTCAAGCGCTTCAACTATCGCCACGTCAGCAGCCTCGCCGAGCATGAGTACGGGCAGATGCACTTTCACATCAACGACGTGCTGCACAGCGATCGCCAGTGCTATCTGAATGCGGCGAAAAAGATCAGCGTGCCGGTGCTGTTTCTGAACGGCGAATGGGACGAATACACCGCCGCCGAGGATGCGCGACTGTTCGGCAACCACGTTGCCCACAGCAGCTTCACTACCCTGCAAGCCACCGGGCACTTCCTCGACATGGAGCACAAAGCCGCCTGCCGCGACAGCCAGAACGCCCTGCTGGGCTTTCTGAAACCTGCGCCGCAAGCCAGCCGAACGCGCTACTCGTTTGTGCAGGATCACCATGCCCTGGCCATTTGAAACAGCGTCATCGCGGGCAAGGCTGCAAGTTGCAAGTGCCTGTTGCACCGGCGCAGCCCTTGCTCGCGATCGACCGATTTCTGCGCGGCAAAGCCCTCGCAGAGAAAAGAAAACTTCAAATCCGTGGCCGAGTCTGGTACAAAGTCAGCCGCTCTGAGCGGGTATAGTTTAGTGGTAGAACGAAAGCTTCCCAAGCTTTAGATGAGGGTTCGATTCCCTCTACCCGCTCCACCGAATATTGATCTCGCGTTGTGTTGTCCGACGAGGGATGCAGGAATAGAAAAGACCGGCCTTGATCAGACTGTGTGAAAACGCACTGACGGCGGTTCCAGCAAACGCCCCGACTTGTTCGGGGCGTTTGCTTTTGTGCTCACAGCAGACGAAAAAAGGCGTTTCAGCCCATCAGCGCCATCATCTGGCGCACGCCCAACACGTTAATTGCTCTTTTCAGGTTGTAGGCGTTCACCGCCAAGGCCATTTCAGCTCTCGCGCCCTCAAGCTGTCGCAGCAAGAATCGAGCGTTACCAAATAACCACTGTTTAAGGTTGCCGAAGGGATGTTCGACGATGGATCGTCGGCTGACCATCATTTCGGGATGCGCCTGCATTCGCTGCTCCATTC
>NZ_JASCPT010000120.1:0-16302 GCF_029959775.1 Pseudomonas sp. PS01270
GAGTCAGCTGAATACATCTGTCTGACACGGCGCATTCGCGAGCAGGCTCGCTCCCACATTGAACATCCGTCATGGCCTCGCTTTGGTGCATGACAAATCCTTCATGCACCAAAACCTTCCAGAATCGCCGCGCCTGTTGAAAGATCAGGCGCGCGCCGACAGCTATTTCCTACAGATCGCCCGATTGGCGCGGCGCTTGCTCTAGCCCAATCAACGTTCATTGCTGGAAGCTTTCCGATGCTGGTGATTCATCGCAGAATCGACCCTCAATCCGCCTGGGCCGCCGAGCTGCACCTGACCTTCGAAGCGCGCAGCAAAAGCCGTTTGCGCTGTTTCAGTGCCGAAGGCGAAGACGTCGGGTTGTTTTTGGAGCGCGGCCAGCCACCGCTGTATGACGGCGAATGTCTGCAGGCCGAAGACGGCCGTGTCGTGCGCGTCTGCGCCCGTCCCGAACAACTGCTCCACGTCACGTGCGCCAATGCGTTCGAACTGACGCGCGCGGCCTATCACCTCGGCAACCGCCACGTCGCCCTGCAAGTCGGCGACGGCTGGCTGCGCCTGCTCGACGATTACGTGCTCAAAGCGATGCTCGAACAGCTCGGCGCACAGGTCGAGGCCATCGAAGCGCCGTTCCAGCCGGAACACGGCGCCTACGGTGGCGGCCATCATCATTCCCGCCACGGTGACGAAGACTTCAACTACGCGCCGAAACTCCATCAGTTCGGCGTGCGCCTGTGAATCCGGCCTGGGCGCTGCTGCGTCTGGCCAGTCCGCAACTGCCGATTGGCGGCTACAGCTATTCCCAGGGTCTGGAAATGGCGGTGGATAACGGCCGGGTCCACAACCCTGACGCCGCCCGCCGCTGGATCAGCGATCAACTGCTGCTCAATCTCGCCCGCTTCGAAGCGCCGCTGCTGTTGGCGCATTGCCAAGCCGCAGCAGATGAAAACTGGGCCGAATTACGACAACTCTGCGAGAGCCACCGCGCCAGTCGCGAAACCCGTGAGTTGCATCTGGAGAGCCGGCAGATGGGTTACTCCTTGCAGCAGTTGTTGAACGGTTTGCCGGAACTCGATGCGCCCGCCCGCGACTTTCTTGACCAGACCACAGAACCGCACCTGGCCTTGTGCTGGGCACTGGCGGCACGCGCCTGGGGCATCAGCCCGCAGGACGCTCTTGCCGCGTGGCTGTGGAGCTGGCTGGAAAACCAGCTCGCCGTGTTGATGAAAACCCTGCCGCTGGGCCAGCAAGCCGCCCAGCGCCTGACCAGCGAACTGCTGCCGCTGCTGCAACAGGCGCAGCACGATGCAACCCGCATAAATCCCGAACACATCGGCAGCGCCGCGTTTGGCCTATCCCTGGCGTGCATGGCCCATGAGCGCCAGTACAGCCGTCTGTTCCGTTCCTAGGGCCCGTCTACTTTGGAGAATCACATGAACACACAACCTCTGCGCGTCGGCATCGGCGGCCCGGTCGGTTCCGGCAAAACTGCGCTGACACTCGCCCTATGCCTGGCCCTGCGCGAGCGCTACAACCTCGCCGTGGTCACCAACGACATCTACACCCGCGAAGACGCCGATTTCCTGGTGCGCAACGAAGCCCTCGCGCCGGAGCGGATCATCGGCGTGGAAACCGGCGGCTGCCCGCACACGGCGATCCGCGAAGACGCCTCGATCAACCTTGAAGCGGTCGACCAACTGAACCGTCGTTTTCCCGGGCTGGATCTGATTCTGGTGGAGTCCGGCGGCGACAACCTCTCGGCGACCTTCAGCCCGGAGCTGTCGGATCTGACCATCTACGTGATCGACGTCTCCGCCGGCGACAAGCTGCCGCGCAAGGGCGGCCCGGGGATCTGCAAGTCCGACCTGCTGGTGATCAACAAGATCGACCTCGCGCCACTGGTGGGCGCCTCGCTGGAAATGATGGACAGCGACACCAAACGCATGCGCAACGGCAAGCCGTTCGTGTTCAGCAACCAGAAAACCGGTCAGGGTCTCGAAGAAATCATCGCTTTCATCGAACGCCAGGGCCTGCTGACCGCCGCCTAATCCACTTATCCACAAGGAAGCTTATCCATGACACTCAAACGCATTTTTGGCGCTCTGGCGTTGCTGCTGACACCGGCACTGGCGTTCGCTCATCCGGGGCATGGCGACAGCGGCCTCGTCGCGGGCATCAGCCACCCGATCGGCGGGCTCGACCACTTGCTGGCAATGCTCGCCGTCGGTTTGTGGGCGGCGCAGCAACAAGGCGCGGCGCGCTGGGCGCTGCCGTGCACTTTTGTCGGCACGATGTTGCTCGGAGGTTTGCTCGGTTTTGAAGGGCTGGAGTTGCCGGCGCTGGAAAGCGGGATTGCTGCTTCGGTATTGGCGCTGGGACTGGCAGTGGCACTGGCGGTACGTCCACCGCTGGTGATGGCGGTGGCAGCGACGGCGCTGTTTGCGCTGTTCCATGGCGTGGCGCATGGGCTGGAGCTGCCGGAAATGAGCAGCCCGTGGGCGTATGCGGCCGGGTTTGTGGCCGCGACGGCGGTGTTGCATGCACTCGGTTATGGCGTGGTGCGATTTCTTCCGCAGGCAGCGGCGCCGCTGGTGCGGTTGGCGGGTGCGGCTTCGGCGGCGACTGGGGTGTGGTTGTTGGCAGGCTGATTGTTTAGCGCCTGCACTGGCCTCTTCGCGAGCAGGCTCGCTCCCACAGGTTTTGTGTTCGCTGCAAATCCACTGTGGGAGTGAGCCTGCTCGCGAAGACGGCCTGACAGACACCGCCTCTCTCAAGCGGTGCTCTCTGCTACCATGTCGCGCAATCGCCCCAGCCCGTGACGCCCGCCCATGCCCCACGCTTCCCGCTCCACCGCCCTGCCCGAATTGACCGCCCTGTTTGGCCAAGTGCAGCAGCACTTCCTCGACGTGATCGTGCCGCTGTGGCAAGGCCCGGGCTGGAATGCCGACATGGCGTTGCCCTATGAGGCGCTGGACGCTACACACCAGCCGTTGCCAGCGCAACGCTATCGGGCGATGGCCTGCGCACGCCAGCTGTATCTGTTCTCCAGCCTGATCGGGGTTGTGGATAACGCCGAAGTCCGCGCCGCCGCGCTGTTCCGTTCCCTGCAACGGCACTTCCACGATGCCGAGCATGGCGGCTGGTTCTACAGCATCGACGCACAGGGCAAGCCGCTGGACCAGCGCAAGGATCTCTACACCCACGCCTTCATCCTGTTCGCCTGCGCGCATTACTGGGACAAGTCCCGGGATTCGCTGGCCGAGTCGACATTGAACGCCGCGCTGGAAATCATCGGCCGCCGATTCGCCACCGGCGACGGTTTGTACGAAGCCTGCCTTGAGCGTGACTGGCTCACCCTGCAAACCGGGCCACTGCAAAATCCGCTGATGCATCTGGCCGAAGCTTTTCTGGCGACCCTCGCCGTGCGTGAAGACCCGCAAACGCAGAAGGCCCTGCTTGAGTTATGCACAGCCATGCACAAGCAATTCGTCGATCCGCAATATGGCGTGTTGATGGAGAAGCCGCTGGGCGCTGTGGATAACTGGTACGAGCCGGGGCACCAGTTCGAATGGTATTTCCTGCTCCAATCGTCGGCGCTGTTGCGCGATTCGAAACTGCACCGGGCGCTGGATCGGGCATTTGCCTTCACCGAGCAGTACGGCGTGCTGGAGTCCTGCGGCGCGGTACGGGCGATGCTCGATCTGGATGGCAATGGACGGCCGAGGGATTCGACCCAGCGCATCTGGGCTCAGGCCGAATACCTGCGTGCGCTGACCTTGCGGGCGGACAGCGAAGCGGTGGTGCTGCGCCAGTTGCAGGCGTTGCAGCAGCGGTTTCTGCATGCCGGCGGCTGGCATGAGTGTCGCGATGAGAATGGAGAGGTCAGCCGCAAGGACATGCCTTCGACTACGCCTTATCATTTGGCGACTTGTTATAGCGGACTGGCTGAATATCTTCGCTGACCCGTGCAAAGCAGGATTTGGGGCTAGAGGGTTACTGTGTTCTCAGCAGACATCCGGATCAGATCAGGCAATCCACTTCTTGTCCCCGGTGAAGCTGATCGTCAGCCACCTCGCCGCATCCGGTTCACCCAACTGCGCCGATATCTGCTCACGTAGCGCATCCAGCTGCGCGACATTGCGCAGCGGATAATCCGCCGGCAACACCACATGAATTTCGATGAACCGCGCCCGACCGTGCTTTTGCACGTAGGACACGTAATCGTCGAAACCATGCTCGACCTTCGCCACCTCCATGACCTGCCTGACCTGCTCATCCAGAGTATCCGGGGCGATTCCCAGCACATCACGCAATGCCGGGCCGAGGATCTTCAACGCCGGGGGCAGCATGGTCAGCGCCAGCACGATCAGGATCAGCGGGTCGACATACACCGCCCACTCGCCATAGCCCTGGGACTTGAGCAGCAGCGCGGCGAGGAAACTGATCAACAACCCCACCGAGAGCATCGCGTCGACCAGCCAACTGATGTTGTCGAACTGGATGAGGCTGGATTTGAGCGTGCGATTGCGCTGACGCACGTAGAAGAAGTAGGCGAACTCGACGACGGTGAATACCGCCGCGTAGACGATCACCAGACCCAACTCGATATCACGGCCACCATTGATGATGCCGAACACACCGTTGAGAAACGCATAGATCGCGATCAACAGCAGGAAGCTGCCCTCGATCAGCAGCACCATCGGCTCCAGATGCCAGAAGCCGAACTGGAAACGCTGATTGCTTTGCTTGGCAATCAGCCGGGCGGTGATCAGCATCAGGATTTTGATGAACGTCGCGATCAGCGAAAAAAAGCCATCGAACAGGATGGATTGCGAACCTGAAACAAAACCGGTGACGATCCCGGCAATCGACACCGCCAGCATCAGCAGCGTCGACTGTTTGAGCAGTGCCTGCTCACCTCGGTTACTCACTTGAACTCCTCATGAAACCTTGAGCGCCGCGGGGTGCGGCCTGATGGTTGAATGAGGAGTTTAGCTTATCGTCCTGTTTTGCCTGTGCCGGCCCTTTCGCGAGCAGGCTCGCTCCCACAGGGAAAAATGCATGTCCAATGTGGGAGCGAGCCTGCTCGCGAATGGCCTCAACGCGGTATCAAGCCTTGTTTCGCTCGATGGCAAACCCGGCCCAGGTCTGGCTCACCGGCATCAGTTCCAGGCTATTGATGTTGATGTGCGCCGGGGTGTTCATCACCCAGAAAATCGTCTCGGCGATGTCCTGCGGCTGGATCGGCTCGGCGCCAGCGTAAGTGGCGTTGTAGCGTTCCTGGTCACCGGCGAAACGCACCAGCGAGAACTCGCTTTCGCACAGGCCGGGTTCGATGTTGCTGACCCGCACGCCAGTGCCCTGCAAATCGCAACGCAGGTTCAGCGAGAACTGTTTGACGAAGGCTTTGCTCGCGCCGTACACGTGGCTGCCCGGGTACGGATAGTTGCCGGCGATGGAACCGAGGTTGACGATACCGGCGCCACGGCCGTGGGCGATCAGCCGAGGCAGCAGCAGGCGGGTGGCGTACATCAGGCCTTTGACGTTGGTGTCGACCATGGTGTCCCAGTCATCCAGATCGCACTTCGGCGCCGGGTCGACGCCGAGCGCCAGGCCAGCGTTGTTGATCAGGCCACGGAGTTTGGCGAACGACGGCGGCAGGTTGGCGATTGCCTCCTCCATCGCCTTGCGATCACGCACATCGAGGACCAGACCATGCACTTCGGTCTGCTTCGACAGTTCGGCGCATAGGGCATTGAGGCGTTCTTCACGACGGCCGGTCAGGACCAGCTTCCAGCCAGCCTCGGCAAAACGCCGGGCACAGGCTTCACCAAAACCGGACGTCGCGCCGGTGATAAACAGGGTGTCGGACATCGTGTTCTCCTTGCTTCGGCCGCCACGGCAGCCCTTGGAATAGAAAATCAGCAGGCAGCATGCCCGGCCTCGCGGATACGGGCAACACTTGCCAGCTGCACAAAAAACAACCAGACCTGCCAAGACCATAGCCAGCGTGGCCTGTAGCCATGTGCACGCATGTTATCCACAGTCTGCTCCACAGTTTCCGGGGGCAAGTGCAAACGCGCAAAGCCACGCCACACAAGGCTTTGCGGGCGAAATGGAAAGTTTTTTGCTTGACCGTGAGGCGGGGGATGTGCGGCATAGGGCATTTTGCACGACGGACGGTGCAACCGGGTGATTGCGCGAGGCCAGCAATTACGGCGCTCCGCGAGGTCTTTCCAGAGTTTAGTCACAGACTTATCCACAGGCTTTTACACACGACAGTACCCGACCCGGATGCACTATAAAAAGGTTGACAATGGCGCCTCACGCCTGCTTGAAACTGACTGATCAAAAAACAACCACAAGCCTGGAGGCCACGGATTACAAGGCCTTCAACCATATACACCCACGTTATTCACAGCCAGCTCCACAGCAACCGGGGACAAGTCAAAACTGTGGAAAAACAGCCATTTGCAGCGTCTATATGTCGCGCTTTGGCAGCTTGGGGAATTTGTTTTCCACAATTTTGGGAATTAGCCAATTTACCTGTGGTGGATTCCAAAAAATAAAAAAGCCCCGGGACTCTCGTCGCCGGGGCGGTGTACAACCGCGAGAAGAATCAGTGCCCGCCCAGATAGGCGTTACGCACCTCCTCATTCACCAACAACTCTTTACCGGTGCCGGTCAGACGGATTTCGCCGTTGACCATCACATACGCCCGGTCCGACAGCTTCAGCGCATGGTTGGCGTTCTGCTCGACGAGGAAAATCGTCATCCCGGTTTTTGCCAACTCACGCAGCGTGGCGAAGATCTGCTTTACCACGATCGGTGCCAGACCCAGGCTCGGTTCATCGAGCAGCAACAGCTTCGGCCGGCTCATCAGCGCTCGGGCGATGGCGAGCATCTGCTGTTCACCGCCAGACATGGTCATCGCCCGCTGATTGCGCCGCTCTTCAAGCCGTGGAAACAGCTCGAACATGCGCTGCATGTCCTCTTTGGCGTACTTGTCGCCAATCGGGATGGTGCCCATCAGCAGGTTTTCCTCGACGGTCATGTCGGGGAAAACCCGCCGCCCTTCCGGTGACTGCGCGATGCCGTTGGAGGCGATGTAGTGCGAGGACTTCTGCGTGATGTCGACGCCCTGATAGAGAATCTGCCCGCCCGCCGCCCGTGGCTGGCCGAAGATCGACATCAGCAGGGTCGACTTGCCGGCACCGTTGGAGCCGATCAGGCTGACGGTCTCGCCTTCGTTGATTTGCAGTGAAACGCCTTTGAGCGCCTGGATCGGGCCGTAGAACACATCCAGATTACGCAGTTCGAGGATCGGTTGACTCATACCAGCTCCTCTTCGTCGGCGCCCAGATAGGCCGCGATCACTTTCGGATCGTTGCGGATCGCTTCCGGCCCGCCTTCGGCGATGACGATGCCGTGGTCGAGAACCACGATGTGATCGGAAATGCTCATGACCATGCCCATGTCGTGTTCGATCAGCACCACGGTCAGATCGTGCTCGTCGCGCAGCAGCCGGATCATCGCGCTGAGCGCTTCGGTTTCCTGAGGATTGAGGCCGGCGGCCGGTTCGTCGAGGCAGATGATCTGCGGCCGCGTGCACATGGCCCGGGCAATTTCCAGACGGCGTTGTTGGCCGTACGAGAGTTCACCGGCGAGACGGTTGGCGCAGTCGACCAGATCGACCACTTCGAGCCAGTAGAACGCGACATCCAACGCATCGCTCTCGGCCTTGCGATAGCCCTTGGTGTTGAGAATACCGGCGAGCATGTTGCGGTTGACCCACATGTGCTGCGCCACCAGCAGGTTTTCCAGCACCGACATTTCCTTGAACAGGCGAATGTTCTGGAACGTACGGGCGAGACCGGCACGGTTCACCAGGTGAGTACCGCCGAACATTTTGTAGTACATGCGGCTGAGGAAGGATTTCGGCGAAACGAAATCGGTCGGTTTGAACGACTCGCCCAGCAACTGGATGACGTTGGTCTGCTGGCCGCGCACATTGAGTTCGATCTTGCCGCCCGTGGCCTTGTAGAAACCGGTCAGGCAGTTGAACACCGTGGTCTTGCCGGCACCATTGGGTCCGATCAGGGCGAAGATCGAATTGCGTTTGACCTTCAGGCTGACATCGCTCAACGCCTTGATGCCACCGAAATGCATCATCAGTTTTTCAACAGAGAGTACGACTTCACTCATGGCGCAGTCCTCTCGTAGTGAATGGCACCTTTGCGTGGTTTGACCCCGGTGCGGCTGATGCGGATCAGCCCGCGTGGTCGCCAGATCATCATCAACACCATCAGGATGCCGAACAGCAGCACGCGGTATTCAGCGAAGCCGCGCAGCAGTTCCGGAGCGACGGTGAGCACAAACGCGGCGATGACTACGCCAATGGTCGAGCCCATGCCGCCGAGCACGACGATGGCGAGGATCAGCGCCGATTCGAAGAAGGTAAACGAGGTCGGGTTGACGAAGCCTTGATAGGTGGCGAAGAACACCCCGGCCAGACCCGCCGTCGACGCACCGATGGTGAACGCCGAGAGCTTGACCAGCACATGGTTGAGACCCATCGAGCGGCAGGCGATTTCATCTTCACGCAGCGCTTCCCACGCGCGACCGACCGGCATCTTCACCAGCCGATGCTTGACGTACAGCACCGCCAGCACCACCAGGAACAGCACTGCGTAGATGAAGTAATACTTCACGTCGGGGTTGTAGGTCAGACCGAAGAACTCATGAAACGGCACCCCGCCATCCTTCGCCCGCTTGCCGAACTCCAGACCGAAGAACGTCGGCAGTGGCGCCGGCATGCCGTTCGGGCCGCCAGTCAGCGACAGCCAGTTGTTCAGCACCAGACGAATGATTTCACCAAAACCCAGGGTCACGATCGCCAGATAGTCACCGTGCAGACGCAACACCGGGAAACCGAGAATGCAGCCAGCCAGGCCTGCGGTGATTGCCGCCAGCGGCAGCACCGTCCAGAAACCCAGACCCAGATATTGATAACCCAAAGCCAGACCGTAGGCACCGATGGCGTAGAACGCCACGTAACCAAGATCGAGCAGCCCGGCCAGACCGACCACAATGTTCAGCCCCAGCCCCAGCAACACGTAGATCAAACCGAGGATGACCACGCCGAGCAAATAGGAGTTGGAAACAAACGGCACGATGATCGCCAGCACAATGATCAGCGGGATGATCCAGCGCAGCCGCGATTTGTAGTCCGCCGGCAGCACGTGCACACCGGAACCGCTGCTCTCGAACCCGTCGAGGATCTTCAGGCCCTTGGGCGTTTGCAGGAACAGGCTGAGGGCAAAGCGACCGGCCATGACGATGGCAATGATCCACGCCACGCGGGTCGCTTCGAGGTTGAAGCTGTAGCCGTCGAGGACCACGCCGACAATCGGCCCGAACACGATCAGCGCAATCAGGCCGGCAAGAATCGCCTCGACCAGACTTTTTTTGATATCGATGGATTTTTCAGTGGTTGCAGACATCGCTTACACCTTCGACACAAGAGGACGGCCCAACAGGCCCTGCGGCCGGAAGACCAGTACGAGGACGAGCAGCGAGAAACTGAACACGTCTTTGTAGTCGGAGTTGACCAGACCGGAGAACAGCGACTCGGAGATGCCGAGGATGATCCCGCCGAGCATCGCGCCGGGCAGTGAACCGATGCCGCCAAGCACCGCTGCGGTGAACGCCTTGATGCCGATGATGAAGCCGGCATAGAAGTCGAACGTGCCGTAGTTCATGGTGATCAGCACACCGGCCAGTGCCGCCATGGCTGCACCGATGATGAACACATAGGAAATCACCCGGTCGGTGTTGATCCCCAGGATCGAGGCCATCTTGCGGTCTTGCTGGGTCGCGCGGCACATGCGGCCGAGCTTGGTGTATTTGATGACGTAGGTCAGCAGCCCCATGCCGACGAACGCGGCGATCAGGATGAAGACTTTGGTGTAGGTCAGTTGTACGAAGCCGGTACCGACTTCAACACGCCAGGCACCGGTCAGCAGCGTAGGCACGCCCTGTTGTTTGGCGCCCTGAGCGATCTGCGCATAGTTCTGCAGAATCAGCGAAATACCGATAGCGCTGATCAGCGGCGCCAGGCGGGTCGAGTTACGCAGGGGTTTGTAGGCAACACGCTCGATGACCCAGCCATACACCGCCGTGACGACGATGGTGAAGATCAGCGTGCCGAGCATCAGCAGCGGGAAGGATTCGATACCGAAGTAAGCCAGCAGAGCCAGACTGATTGCCGCCAGGTAAGCGGAAATCATGTAAACCTCGCCGTGGGCGAAGTTGATCATGCCGATGATGCCGTAGACCATTGTGTAGCCGATGGCGATCAGGCCATAGACCGACCCGAGGGTCAGGCCATTGACCAGTTGCTGCAGGAAAATACCATCCATAACGCAATCTCACGCAGTGAGAACCTGCGCGCCAAGGGCGCGCGGTTCTTCTAGGAAAAATACAGATGTACGTCGGAGCAATGTCGGAGCGTGATCAGCCCTGACCACACGGAACCCCTTTGTGGGAGCGAGCCTGCTCGCGAAAGCGGTTGAACATTCAACGCAGAGGTTGTTTGTCAGTGCGTCTTCGCGAGCAGGCTCGCTCCCACAGGGGCTCGGTAGTGATCAGATGATCGCTTCAGCCCTTACTTCTGCTTTTCCAGCTGGTGGTATTTGCCGTCCTTGTCCCACTGGTAAACCACGTAGTCGGAGACTTTCAGGTCGCCTTTGGCGTCCCAGGTCTTCTCGCCCATCACGGTTTTCACCGGGTTGGCCTTCAGCCACTTGGCAGCGGCTTCGCCGTCGTTTTTCTTCGCGCCATTGAACGCTGCCGCCAAGGTCTGAACCGAGGCGTAGGCGTACAGGGTGTAGCCTTCAGGCTCAGTGCCGGCCTTGCGGAACGCGTCCACTACGGTCTTGCTTTCAGGCAAAAGGCGCGGGTCGGCGCCGAAGGTCATCAGCACGCCGTCGGTGAATTGCGGGCCGCCAGCGGTGGTCACCAGCTCGTCGGTCACGATGCCGTCATCGGACATGAACTTGACGTCTTTCAGGCCTTGCTCACGCAGCTGGCGAACCAGTGGACCGGCTTCCGGATGCAGGCCGCCGAAGTAGACGACATCGGCGCCGGCGCCACGGATCTTGGTGACGATGGTGCTGAAGTCTTTCTCGCCACGGGTCAGGCCTTCGTACAGCACAGGCTTGACGCCGCGTTTTTCCAGCTGAGCCTTGGTGGCGTCCGCCAGGCCTTGGCCGTAGGTGTCCTTGTCGTGCAGCACGACGACTTTCTTGCCCTTGAGCATGTCGACGATGTAGTCGCCGGCAACGATGCCTTGCTGGTCGTCACGTCCGCACATACGGAACATCGCGCTCAGGCCGCGTTCGGTCACTTGCGGGTTGGTCGAGCCCGGGGTGATCGCGATGATCCCGGCTTCGTCGTAGATTTCCGACGCTGGAATGGTCGACGAGGAGCAGAAGTGCCCGACCACGCCGGCGACTTTCTGGTTGGTGAGGTCCTTGGCGACCGTCACTGCCTGCTTCGGTTCGCAGGCGTCGTCGCCTTTGACCAGAACGATTTTTTCCCCGTTGACGCCACCCGCCGCGTTGACCGCATCGGCCGCCGCCTGTGCACCCTTCATGTACTGCTCGCCGAATGCCGCGTTGGCACCGGTCATGGGACCCGCTACACCGATCTTGATATCAGCTTGAGCAAACGCAGAAACACCCAGCGCAGTAGCGACTGCGAGGGCCAGAAAGCCTTTCTTGTAAAACGTCTGGGACATGAGGTGGTGCTCCAAGGTTTTTTTTAGTTGGCACTGCGACTTCACTTCACTCAAAGCTCAGAGCAAGGCCCGTGCCATCGGTTTTTTATTCTTCAAAAAGTCGCTGCGTTGTTGTTATTTCGACTGTTTCGGTCCCATTTTCATTGGGCGTGCAACCGTCTAAACCGCGGAAGGTGAAACCATTTGTTTTTTCAGGCGCAACCCGCACGCGCCATCATTGCAACCGCAGCGGCAAACGACGTGCAACCAGCCTGTAACAGCCCGCGTCACCGAACTGCACACTGCTGGTGCGGGACTGCTACAACCCGCACCATTACAGGCTAGTCGCTGGATGCAAAAGCGCCGCTTGCGGCAACAAATTTCAACACTCAAATGACGATGCGCAGGCACTGGCCCGCGTGATACAGGGAAAACCCGGCTTCGTACAGGCAACTGCGCAAGCCCACACCGGCCAAGGGCTGCATCGGTGCGAAAGGAATCGGCAGTGCCTGCGGATCGCCGTTGCACAGGTAATCGGCGAAGGCTTTGCCGACGACCGTACCGGTGGTGACGCCGCGACCGTTATAACCGGTGACGGCCACCAGTCCCGGCGCCGGTTCGAACAGGCGCATCAGGTGATCAGGAGTAAACGCAATGCGCCCGGTCCAGGTGCATTCCCACTCGACCGGCTTCAGATTGGGGAAGTAATGCTGCTGTACCCGATCAGCCCAGGCCTTGAGAAACCAGGTCGGTTTCTGGTTGCCATTGCCGAGGCTGCCGAGCAACAGGCGCCCGTCCTTGTCACGGCGGATGCTGCTCAACACCTGACGGGTGTCCCACGAGCCCTGCCCGCCCGGGAGAATTTCCTGCGCGGCGTCTTCGCTGAGCGGCACCGAGGCGACCTGATAGTAATAACCGGGAAAGAAATTGCGCTTGAGTTCGGTCCAGTCGCCTTCGGTGTAGGCGTTGGAGGCGATGACCACTTGTTCGGCGAGCACCGAACCCTGGGCGGTCTGTACCGACCAGTTCTGCCCGATGCGCTCGAGGCGAGCCACTGGCGAATGATCGAACATCTGCCCGCCGAGCCCGCGCACGGCATTGGCCAGCCCGGTGACATAGGCCATCGGATTGAGCGTGCCGGCGCGGCGGTCCAGCAACGCGGCGGCAATTTTCTGCGTGCCGGTGGCTTGCTCGCAGGCCTTGCCGGTGAGCAGTTCGACCGGGGCGCCACGGCGTTTCCATTGCTGCTCGCGACTGCGCAAATCCGCCTCGCCCTTGGCGTTGTGCGCCATGTGCAAGGTGCCCTCGCGGCGCAACTGGCAATCGATGGCGTATTTATCCACAAGGCTGAACACCAGCGCCGGCGCCGCACCGAGCATGCGGTTGAGCTGACTGCCGACCGCCTCGCCGAACCCGGCTTCGATCTCGTCCGGAGGAATCCACATGCCGGCGTTGACCAGCCCGACATTGCGCCCGGAGCCACCGTGCCCTGCGCGATGCGCTTCCAGCACGCAGACGCTTTTGCCTTTTTCCAACAGATGCAGCGCCGCTGACAACCCGGTGAACCCGGCGCCGATCACACAGACATCGACCTTGACCTCGCCACTGAGCGCGGCGTTATCCGGGCGTTGTGGCGTGAGCGTTTCCCACAGACATTCTTCGCGTAACGGCATTGCCAGACTCCAACAGAAACCCAACAAACACACAAACCTGAGTGAGCCCCCTGTGGCGAGGGGATTTAGCGAAACGTCGCACCGCCCCGCTGGGTCGCGGAGCGGCCCCAAAATTTCAAAAGCGGCGACTGCTTCGCAGCCGAACGGGGATAAATCCCCTCGCCACAGTGCTCACTCCTACAGAGGATCTCCACCTTTCAGTCGAATGTAATGCCCTGCGCCAACGGCAATTCCAGCGAGTAGTTGACGGTGTTGGTCTGCCGGCGCATGTACGCGCGCCAGGCATCGGAGCCGGATTCACGGCCGCCGCCGGTCTCTTTCTCGCCACCAAAGGCGCCGCCGATTTCCGCACCGCTCGGGCCGATGTTGACGTTGGCGATGCCGCAGTCGCTGCCGACCGCCGACATGAACCGCTCGGCCTCACGCACGTCGGTGGTGAAGATGCACGATGACAGGCCTTGCGGCACTGCGTTGTTCAGGCGCAGCGCTTCCTCGAAATCGCTGTAGCCGACCACGTAGAGAATCGGCGCGAAGGTTTCGCTGCAGACCACGTCGCTCTGCTCGGGCATTTCCACGATGGCCGGCGATACGTAGTAGGCGTTGGGGAATTGCTCTTCCAGTTGGCGCTTGCCGCCGAATACCCGGCCGCCCTCGCTCAGCGCCTGTTCCAGCGCATCCTGCATGTTTTCGAAGCTGTGCCTGTCGATCAGCGGGCCGACCAGATTGCCTTGCAGCGGATGGCCGATGCGTACTTTCGAATAGGCAGCCTTGAGGCGAGTGACGATTTCTTCCTTGACCGACTCATGGGCAATCAGACGGCGCAAGGTGGTGCAGCGTTGCCCGGCGGTGCCGACGGCGCTGAACAGAATCGCGCGCACCGCCATGTCCAGATCGGCGCTCGGGCCGAGGATCATCGCGTTGTTGCCGCCCAGCTCAAGGATGCTGCGGGCAAAACGCGCGGCGACTTTCGGCGCCACTTCGCGGCCCATGCGCGTGCTGCCGGTGGCGCTGATCAGCGCAACACGCGGATCATCGACCAGCGCTTCGCCGGCATCGCGACCGCCGATCACAACCTGGCACAGGCTTGCCGGGGCATCACTGAAATTCTTCACTACGCGATCAAACAGCGCCTGACAGGCCAGCGCGGTCAGCGGGGTTTTCTCTGATGGCTTCCACACCACCGGGTTGCCGCAGACCAGGGCCAGGGTGGTGTTCCACGCCCACACTGCGACCGGGAAGTTGAACGCGCTGATGACGCCGACCACGCCGAGCGGATGCCAGGTTTCACGCATATGGTGGCCCGGGCGCTCGGAGGCGATGGTCAGACCGTACAACTGGCGCGACAGGCCGACGGCGAAGTCGCAGATGTCGATCATCTCCTGCACTTCACCCAGACCTTCCTGAGTGATCTTGCCGGCCTCCCACGACACCAGCTCGCCGAGGTCGGCCTTGTACTCGCGCAACACTTCGCCGAACTGGCGCACCAGCTCACCGCGACGCGGCGCCGGCACCTTGCGCCAGTGCTCGAATGCATGATCTGCGCGACTGATGTGTTGCTCGACTTCGGCAGCGCCTTCCCAGTTCACCGAGGCAATTTCGCTGCCGTCGATGGGCGAATGCACCGGCACTTTGCCGTTCTGGTACAGGGCCGGGTTGACTCCCAGACGATCAAGCAATGCAGCTACCATCGGTCTCTCCTCAAGCAAAAACAGAATGTGTGCGGCCATCTTTCGCATGGCCGGGCAGGTCTTTAGTTGTAGCCTCACTGCGGCGATGCAACAAACGACCTTTACGCCAGATATCATTCCGTTTATTCATGCTGCCTGGCGAAAGACAAGAAAAAGGACTGGCCATGCTGAACAAACGCCACTTGCCCTCGATCACCGCGCTGCAATGCTTCGAGGCCGTGACCCGGCACCTGAGTTTTACCCGCGCCGCCGAAGAGCTGAACCTGACCCAGAGTGCGGTGAGCAAACAGGTCGCACAGCTTGAAGAACTGTTGCAGCACTTGCTGTTCCGCCGCGTGCGTCGGCGCTTGCAGATGACGCCGGCCGGGGATTTGTATCTGGTCGAGGTCAGAAAAATCCTCAGCCAAGTGGAGATGTCGACCCATTACCTGCGTTCCTACGGCGGCGAGACCGAAGTCCTGCGCGTTTCCACCCCTTCGACCTTCGGCGCCCGTTGGCTGGTGCCGCGCCTGAAAGGCTGGCGCCTGCGCCATCCGTCGATTCATCTGGATCTGTGCAACGAACAGGAAGCCGATGATCTGTTGCAGGGGCGCAGCGATCTGGCCTTCTATTTCGGCCAGGCTTCGCGTCCGGGCACCGAATGCCTGAAGTTGTTCGGCGAACAACTGGTACCGGTCTGCGCCCCGGGCAGCCTGCCGGACGCGCCATTCACTGACCCGACGCAACTCACTGATCTGGTGCTACTGCAAAATGCCTCGCGACCGCAGGCCTGGCACGACTGGTTCGACAGTCAGGGCTACCACACCGAACACAGCTACCACGGGCCGCGTTTCGAAACCTTTTACATGTGCATCCGCGCCGCCCAGGTCGGTTGTGGCGTGGCGCTGCTGCCACGGTTTCTGGTGGAAGAGGAATTGGCCGAAGGCAAACTGGTCATACCCTGGCAGCATGCGATGCCCAGCAGCGATGCCTATTACCTGGCCTACCCGGAGCACGCGGCGGAAGTGCCGAAGGTGCGGGATTTTGTGAAATGGATGCTGGAGCAGATCGACAGCCCGGCTTGAAATCCACCTAGCCCTTTTTGGCCCCTTTGTGGGAGCGAGCTTGCTCGCGAAAGCGTTAGGTCAGCCACATCATCTTTATCTGACACACCGCTTTCGCG
>NZ_JASCPT010000121.1:0-16072 GCF_029959775.1 Pseudomonas sp. PS01270
CGTTCGATCAGACTATCCGAACCACCTTCAGCAACACGGCGTGCGATCAGACGATCCGAGCCACCTTCAGCAACACGGCGTTCAATCAGACGATCCGAACCACCTTCGGCAACACGGCGTTCGAGCAGACGATCCGAGCCACCTTCGGCAACACGGCGTTCGATCAGACGATCCGAACCACCTTCAGCAACACGGCGTTCGATCAGACGATCCGAGCCACCTTCAGCAACACGGCGTTCGATCAGACGATCCGAACCGCCTTCAGCAACACGGCGTTCGATCAGACGATCCGAACCACCTTCAGCAACGCGGCGTTCGATCAGACGATCGGAACCACCTTCGGCCAGACGGCTTTCGATCAGCTTGTCCGAGCCGCCTTCAGCGATCATGGTGTGCGCCGGGGTGGCGGCAAATGCGTTAACTGCGAAAACCGAGAAAGCGATGCTGAGAAGAGTCTGGCGTTTCATGATGGTGTGCTCCGGGTGTTGTTGGTTGGTATGGAGCTGATGTTACGCCCGGAATTTTTTATGAGAACTTCATTGCCGTGATGGTGAACATCGACGTCGATGATGGTTGCGGACAACCGCGTAGCAGAGCCTCAGAGCACCTTCACCGCACGCCCGATCGCCTGAATCGGCCCGGTCGGTTTGCCGATCGGTGAGCCGTTGGCGCCTTCCAGCGTCAGCTCAAACAGCTGGTTCGGCTGCAACGGCGGCAGTTTGTCCAGCGGCACCGACAACGCCTGCCCCGGCTTGACCAAGCCCAATGACACCGGCCCCGACCAGCCGTCAGCCTTGGTCCAGAACTCCAGCGCCTTGTCCGCCGGCACCTCGACCACTCCTAACGGGATCAACTGGATCTCCCGCGCATTGCTCGCCTGAATCACCCAGCCCGGCGCTTTGTCCTGCGGCGCCACCAGCACCACCAGATAACTCGGTTTCGGCGCAGTCTGCGTCAGCAGCATCGTGCCGAGGATCAATGTCGCCGCCAGCCCGGCCGCGCTCAAGCCGCGCCACAGCGGCAGCAGATTCCACCACGAGGTCAGCGGCTTCTTCACCGTAAGCCGTTCGAGACTGCGCTCGATGCGTGGCCACAGCTGCGCCGAGGGTTGCTGAGGTTCGGCCAGATCGGTCAGCTCCAGCAGACGTCGCTCCCATGCGTCGACTGCCGCGCGCAACTCAGGATCGTTCGGCAGGCGCCGTTGCACCTCGATGCGCTGCTCGAACGACAAGGTGCCGAGCACGTATTCGCCGGCCAGTTCATCCCGTTCCTGCGCTGATTCGCCGGTCATCCCATGCACTCCCGCAAAGCATTGAGGCTGCGCTTGATCCACGCTTTGACCGTGCCCAGCGGCGTGCCGAGGCGCGCGGAAATCTGCGCGTGGCTGTAACCGTCGACGTAGGCATGGAGGATGCAGCTGCGCCGCTGCGGTTCCAGTTGTTCGAGGCAGCGATGAATGCGCGCCGAGTGAACATCGACCGCCTCATCAGACGCCGCTGTCTCATGTTCTTCGCTGAACGGCGTTTCCCGACTTTGCTTGCGCAACTGATTCAAGGCCAGGTGCCGGGTCACGCTGAACATCCAGCCCCGCGCCGAGCCGCGCGCCGGGTCGAACCCGGCCGCGCCGTGCCAGATCTTGATGAATGCCTCATGCACAATGTCCTCCGCCAGCGCCGTATCGCGCACCAGCCGCTTGGCCACACCGAGCAGGCGCGGGCCTTCCTGCACATACAAATCGCGCAAAGCCGCGCGCTCGCCCCGGGCACAGGCGGCGAGGCGGGCTTCGTAATCGAAAACGGATTCGGGTAAAGGCATGGGGTGCAATCTAGCTCACATTTCCCAAACATCCAGAGGCATGGTTCCCTGTGGGAGCGAGCTTGCTCGCGAATGCGGTGGGTCAGAAAGTCATAAGGCGATTGACACTCCGTCTTCGCGAGCAGGCTCGCTCCCACAGGATTGTGCACTGCTTCCGAATATCAGTTCGCCGCCCAGAAAATATAATCCGCCTGGTACTTCACCACTTCCTGCTTGCCCTTGTTCGCCATGGTGCACTCACTGCCCGGCGCGACGCCGCCCTTGAGCGCGACACGCTGGATATAGCTGACCCCGCTCATCGCGCCTTTGCCCTCAGCCGGATTGGCCTTGACCAGTTGATAGGGCAGGTTGCCCGGGCTCGACGGTGCCACGGCCAATTGTGTGCCGGTCACTTTCGAACCGTCCTTGGCTTGCCACGTCGCTGGCGGGCCGAAATAGGTGCCGACCTGTTTGCCGCTGCGATCATTGAGCACCGCTTTCGGGCCGACAAAGGTCCATTCGGTCTGCCCGGCCATATTGGGTTTGTCGCGGCATTCGTAGGTGATCTCGCCAACCCCGGTGGTCTCCAGGGCAATCTTGTGCCCGTCCGGCACCTTGATCGCGTCGGGATAACTGCTCTGGGCGAAGGTGGTCGCGGTGAAAGCGAGCAAACCGGTGAAGCCAATCAGCTGGGTGATGTTCATCCGATGATTCTCCGAAAAGGGTAGGGCGCTGACAGCACCAGAGTGGGCTGTTACAAGGACTACCCGTGGCGGAGGCGATTGGATGCAGTGCCGGAAAAATAAATTTCAAACACCACCGATCAAACCTGTGGGAGCGAGCCTGCTCCGGGCGGCGTTCCGACGAAAGCGTCGGGTCAGTCAGCACTTATGTGACTGACGCACCGCATTCGCGAGCAGGCTCGCTCCCACAAGGCTCTCTGTAAGGCTTGAGGCCCGAGGCTTTCAGTAATTCTTGGGTATACGGATGTTTCGGCGCAGCGAAAATCTCCCGCGACGAGCCTTGTTCCACGACCTTGCCGTCCTTGATCACCATCAAGTCATGCGCCAGCGCATGCACCACTGCCAGATCATGGCTGATGAACAGGTACGTCAGCCCATGCCTGATCTGCAACTGGCGCAACAATTCCACCACTTGCTTCTGCACCGTGCGATCCAGCGCCGACGTCGGTTCATCGAGCAGTATCAGCGCCGGTTCCAGCACCAGTGCGCGGGCGATGGAGATGCGCTGGCGCTGGCCGCCGGAAAACTCGTGAGGGTAACGATGGCGACTCTGCGGATCGAGGCCGACTTCCTCGAGCACGCGAATCACCGCTGCCTCGCGCTCGGCCTCGCTGCCGATGCCGTGGGTCAGCAAGCCTTCGGCGATGATCTGCTGCACCGACATGCGCGGGCTGAGGCTGCCGAACGGGTCCTGAAACACCACCTGAATCTGCCGGCGCAACGGGCGCATCAGACGCTGATTGAGCAGGCTCAACTGCTTGTTGCCAAAACGGATATTGCCCTCTGATTCGACCAGTCGCAGGATCGCCTGACCCAGCGTCGACTTGCCCGAACCCGACTCGCCGACGATGCCCAACGTCTTGCCGCGTTGCAGGGTGAAACTGACCCCGTCCACCGCTTTGATGTAATCCTGCTGGCGGCTGAAGAGTTTTTTCGGCAGGGGAAACCACACCTTCAAATCATCGACTTCCAGCAGGTTGTGCTCGTACTCACTGGGCACTGGCGCGCCGCTCGGTTCAGCCTCGATCAATAAGCGGCTGTAAGGATGTTGCGGCGCCTGGAACAGCGTCTCGCAATCGGCCTGTTCAACGATCTCGCCTTGACGCATTACGCACACACGCTGAGCGATCCGGCGCACCAGATTGAGGTCATGGCTGATCAGCAACAGCGACATGCCGAGGCGCTGCTGCAACTCGATCAGCAGCTCAAGAATCTTCTGCTGTACGGTTACGTCCAGCGCCGTGGTCGGCTCATCGGCAATCAACAGTTCCGGCTCGTTGGCCAGCGCCATGGCGATCATCACCCGTTGCCGCTGCCCGCCAGAGAGTTGATGCGGATAGGCTTTGAGTCGCTGCAACGGCTGGCGAATACCGACCAGCTCCAGCAACTCCAGGGTCCGCGCGCGAGCGGCGCGGCCCTTGAGGCCCTTGTGGATTTCCAGCACTTCGCTGATCTGTTTTTCCACCGTGTGCAACGGGTTCAGCGAGGTCATTGGCTCCTGGAAAATCATCGCAATGCGATTGCCGCGCAGACCACGCATCTGCTGTTCGCTGGCGTGCAGCAAATCCACGCCGTTGTAGCGAATCGCGCCGCTGCTGGTGACGCTCTGGCCCGGCAGCAGACGCAGAATCGAATGCGCCGTCACCGACTTGCCCGAGCCGGACTCGCCGACCAGCGCCAGACACTCGCCACGGCGTATATCGAGGTTCACACCGTGCACCACTTCTTGCCCTGCGAAGGCGACGCGCAGGTCGCGGATCTCGATTAAATGGTCTTGCATGTCAGCTCCTCGGATCAAAGGCATCTCGGCACGCTTCACCGATGAAAACCAATAAAGACAGGATCAACGCCAAGGCAAAAAACGCCGTCAGCCCCAGCCACGGTGCCTGCAGATTGCGTTTGGCCTGGCCAATCAACTCGCCCAGCGACGCGGTGCCGGCGGGCATGCCGAAGCCAAGAAAATCCAGCGCAGTCAGCGTCGCAATCGCACCAGTCAGAATGAATGGCAGATAGGTGAGGGTGGAGGTCATGGCGTTGGGCAGAATGTGCCGGCGCATCAGTTCGCTGTCGGTCAGGCCCAGCGCGCGCGCGGCTTTCACGTATTCGAGATTGCGTCCACGGAGGAACTCGGCGCGCACCACGTCGACCAGCGCCAACCAGGAAAACAGCGCCATGATCCCCAGCAGCCACCAGAAACTCGGCGAGACGAAGCCGGACAGGATGATCAGCAGGTACAGCACCGGCAGCCCCGACCAGATTTCCAGGACGCGCTGCCCGAGCAAGTCGACCCAGCCGCCGTAGTAACCCTGCAAGGCCCCGGCGAGAATGCCGATCAACGCGCTGATCGCGGTGAGGATCAGCGCAAACAGAATCGAAATCCGTGTGCCGAAAATCACCCGCGCCAAAACATCGCGAGCCTGATCATCGGTGCCCAGCCAATTGCTTGATGACGGCGGGCTGGGCGCCGGTTCGGTGAGGTCGTAGTTGACCGTGTCGTAGCTGAACGGGATCGGCGGAAACAGCATCCAGCCGCCCTGATCCTCGACCAGCTTGTGTACGTAGTTGCTGGCGTAATCCGGCTGAAACGGTAGCTCGCCGCCGAAATCGGTTTCCAGGTAATCGCTGAGGATCGGAAAGTAAAAGGCGTCGTGGTAGCGGATCACCAGCGGCTTGTCATTGGCGATCAACTCGCCACCGAGGCAGATCAGGCACAGGCCGATAAACAGCCACAGTGACCAGCGCCCACGGCGGTTGGCCTTGAATTGCGCGACGCGGCGCTGGCCCAGAGGCGACAGTGTGAACATCAGGCAGTCCTCGCCGAGAAATCGATGCGCGGGTCGAGCAGGGTGTAGCAGAGGTCGCCAATCAGCTTGATCAGCAGGCCGAACAGGGTGAACAGAAACAGCGCGCCAAACACCACCGGATAGTCGCGCGACACTGCCGCTTCGTAGCTCATGCGCCCGAGGCCGTCGAGATTGAAAATGGTTTCAATCAGCAGGGAGCCAGCGAAAAACACTTCGATCAGCGCCGACGGCACGCCGGCGACCACCAGCAGCATGGCGTTGCGAAACACGTGGCCGTAAAGCACGCGCCGCTCGGTCAGGCCCTTGGCTCGTGCGGTGATCACGTACTGCCGGCTGATCTCGTTGAGAAAGCTGTTCTTGGTCAGGATCGTCAGCGTGGCAAAGCCGCCGATCACCAGCGCCGTGACTGGCAGTACGAGGTGCCAGAGGTAGTCGCCGACCTTGCCCAATGTGCTGAGGCTGTCGAAGTTGTCCGACACCAGCCCCTGCACCGGAAACCAGTTGACGTAGCTGCCCCCGGCGAACACCACGATCAACAGAATGGCGAAGAGAAACGCCGGCATCGCGTAGCCAACGATGATCGCCGTGCTGCTCCAGACATCGAAGGCGCTGCCGTTCCTGATTGCCTTGCGAATGCCCAGCGGGATTGAAATCAGGTAGGTGATCAGCGTCGCCCACAAGCCCAGCGACAACGACACCGGCAGCTTCTGCACGATCAGGTCGGTGACCTTGGCGCCGCGAAAGAAGCTGTTGCCCAGATCCAGTTGTGCGTAGTTTTTCAGCAGCAGCCACAGGCGTTGGTGCAGCGGTTTGTCGAAGCCGTAATGGTGTTTGATTTCCTCGATCAGCGCCGGGTCCAGCCCACGGCTGCTGCGCCCGGCACCGCCGACCGCCGCGACTTCGCCGCCACCGCCCATGCTGTGCCCGCCAAAGCCTTGCAGGCGAGCGATGGCTTGTTCCACCGGGCCACCGGGTGCGGCCTGCACGATAAGAAAATTCACCACCAGAATGCACAACAGCGTGGGGATGATCAGCAGCAATCGGCGACTCAGATAACGCAGCATGTCACTGGCCTCCCGCAAGCTGAGCGCTCATTTGCTGAGTCGTCAGCGGCCTGGCCGAGACTTCCCACCAGGTGTTGAGACCTTCGTCATACGAAGGTTGCACGGCGGGTATGCCGAAGCGGTTCTGATACACCGTCGGCGTGCCTTTGGAGTAGTAGTTGGGAATCATGTAGTAACCCCATTGCAGCACCCGGTCGAGGGCGCGGGCGTAATGCACCATGGCTTCGCGGCTGTTGGCCTGGACCAGCCCGTCGAGCAGTTGATCGACCGCCGGATCGGCCAGCACCATCGCGTTCGAGCTGCCGACTTGCGTGGCACTTTGCGAGCCGTACAGGCTGTACAATTCGCGGCCTGGTGACACGATCGGATCGCCACTGCGCGGGAAAGCGCAGACGATCATGTCGTAATCGCGGGCGTTGAGACGGTTGATGTATTGCGCTGAATCGATGCGGCGCAGATTGAGCGTGATGCCGATCTGCGCGAGGGTGCGTTTGAACGGCAGCAGCATGCGATCGAAGCCGCCCTGGCCATCGAGAAAGGTGAATTCCAGCGGCTCGCCGGCGGCGTTGACCAGACGATTGTTTTTCGCCGTCCAACCGGCTTCGGCGAGCAGCTTCAGCGCTTGCAATTGCTTGTCGCGGATGTAGCCGCTGCCATCGGTTTTCGGCGCTTCATACACCGTGGTGAACACCTCGTCAGGGACCTTGCCGCGCAACGGTTCGAGGATCTTCAATTCCTCGGCATCGGGCAGGGCGCTGGCGGCCATTTCACTCTTGGGCCAGAAGCTGTTCTGACGCACGTAGAAGCCGCGCATCATCTGTTTGTTGGTCCACTCGAAATCCCAGAGCAGGCTGATCGCCTGACGCACGCGGCGATCCTTGAAGAACGGGTTCTGCAGGTTGAACACGAAGCCCTGAGCGGCGGTGGGTTTGTCCGGCGCGAGGATCGACTGCTGCAAACGACCGTCGCGCAATGCCGGGCTGTCATAGCCGACCACATAACCGGACGAGGAGAACTCGCGGTTGTAGTCGAACGCGCCGGCCTGCAACAGCTGGCGGGCGACGTCGGTGTCGCCGTAGAAATTCACCGTCAGGCTGTCGAAGTTGTACATGCCGCGACTGACCGGCAGGTCCTTGCCCCACCAGTCCGGGTCACGCTGGAAACTGATGCTGCGCCCGGCGTCGACTTTGCTCACCCGGTACGGCCCGCTGCCCAGCGGTGGCTCGAAGCCGCCGCCGTTGGCGAAGTCGCGGGTTTTCCACCAGTGCTCGGGCAGCACGCGCAGCGTCGCCAGATCCAGCGCGAGGGTGCGATTGAGGTTGTTCTTGAAGGTGAAACGGACCTGCCGTGGACCTTCGACCAGCACGTCCTGCACGTCGGCATATTGCTGGCGATAACTCAGGCTGCCCTTGGTCATCAGCAGGTTGAAGGTGTAGCGCACGTCTTCGGCGGTGATCGGCGTGCCGTCGGCAAAGCGTGCCTTGGGGTTGAGGGTGAAGCGCACCCACAGACCTTCGGGATCGCGCTCGATCTGCTGCGCAACCAGAGCGTAAACCGTGTAGGGCTCATCCAGCGAACGGAACGCCAGCGGCGCGTATACCCAGTCATTGACCTGCACCACCGAAATGCCCTGATCGGCATACGGCGTGATGTAGTTGTACTGACCGATCTCCATCGACGCACGGCTGAGCGAACCGCCCTTGGGCGCGTCGGGGTTAACAAAATCGAAATGCTTGAAGCCGGCCGGATACTTCGGCGCCTCGCCGTACACCGTCAGCGCGTGACTGCCGCTGGCCAGTGCCGAAGTGCCAGTGCACAGCAGCGCACTGCCGAGCAGCAGGCCAGCCATGTTGCGCAAAAAACTCATGAAGTCACCCTTGAAATCCCTGAAGGAACCCGGACCGCCGGTGGGAGCGAGCCCTTGTGGCGAGGGGATTTATCCCCGATCGGCTGCGCAGCAGTCGCAAGATCAATGCATGCGGTACTTCTGATGCTCCGCGTCGGCAGGTCTTGGAGGCGCTTCGCGCCCCATCGGGGATAAATCCCCTCACCACAAAGGCTCGCTCCCACAGAGGGAAGCGTTTTATTTGGGGTTAGAAGTGGTAAGTCATGCGCGCAAACAATGTCCGGCCCAGCGGGTCGGTGTAGCGCGGGTCATAGCCGCTCTGGAAGTTGTAAGCCTGGTTGGAGAACGGCGGGTTGCGGTCGAACACGTTCTTCATCCCGGCATCGACGTCGAGTACCTTGTTGAAGGTGTAACCGGCCGACAGATCCCACACCGAATACGAGGCCACGCGCGAATGGGTGTCGCGGTCATAGTCGTTGTAACCGGTGGTGAAGCGATTGGTCAGCGCTGCTCGCGCCGCACCCAGGCTCCAGCTGCCGGTGAGGTTGTGCTTCCAGCGCGCGATCACGCCGTCACCCTGAAAGTCGCCGACCTTGTCGGTGAACGGGCCTTTGATGGTGCTCTGGAAGTCGTACTCGTCGACATAGGTGCCTTGCAGACCGAGGCCGAACTGACCGTACGGCGTGTTCGGGAAGCGATAGTCGAGCGACACGTCGACACCATTGGTCTCGACGATGCCGAGGTTGGCGTTGCCGGTAACGATGTAGTTAAGCGTGCCGTCGGCGTTGCGCACGAAGCGGTCCGGGTAGGATCCGGCCTGATCGAACACCGTGGATTCCGGGAACGGCTGGATCTGGTTGGAGATGTGAATCCACCAGAAATCCAGACCCACCGAGAGGTTGCTGATCGGCTGGTAGACGAAGCCCAACGTCACGTTGCGCGCCTTCTCCGGGGCCAGATCCTCGTTGCCGCCAATCTGGTTGAGGAATTGCTGACCGCAATCACGCCCGCCGTTACCGCCCGGTTGCACCACACCGCCGGTACACAGCACGGGATCGTTGTAGAAACCCTGGGTGAAGGTGATGCTGCGCGGCGAATACAGTTCATACAGCGACGGCGCGCGGAAACCTTCGCTGTAGGCACCACGCACCACCAGCTCTTTGATCGGCTGATAACGGAACGAATATTTCGGGTTGGTGGTGCTGCCGAAGTCGCTGTATTTGTCGTGGCGCACAGCGGCGGACAATTCAAGGCTGTCGAGCACCGGCACGTTGAGTTCGGCATAGGCGGCCTTGACGCTGCGGTCGCCCTCGACGCTACCGGCCGGGTCGATGCCGAGGCTCTGGATGTCGCCGGCGAACGACTCGAAGTCCTGATGGAATTTCTCCTTGCGGTACTCGCCGCCCAGCGCCAGACCGGACGGACCTGCGCCGAACCAGTCGCCGATTTCACGGCTGACGCGGCCATCGAAACCGGCGACGCGGCCCACGGCTGTGGAGTAGGCGCCGTGGTACGCGGCGGCGTCGATGTACTGCTGGCCGGCAGCGGTCTGCGGGCCGAACGGGTTGAGCAGACCGCTGGCCAGGCCGTCAATCATCGCCTGATCGCTGACATAGCCACTGGTGACGCTGGAGACGATTTTGTTCTGGTTGTACGAGGCGCCGACGTTGTAATCCCAGCCGCCAACCAGACCATCGAAGCTCAGCAGAAAGCGCTGGCTGGTGTTCTGGTCTTTCGATTCACGCGGGCCGGCAGCGGTTTCACGCCAGTTGACATCGACCGGCTGCGTCGGGTCGAGGGCGAAATCGGTCGGCGCCGGGGTGATGCCGTTGCCGGGGTAGTAGGGCGACGATGAATCCAGGCTCAGACCAGTCAGTGGCGCCGGGCCGACGGCGACGGCGTTGTTGTTGCGCGACCAGAAATATTCAAGGTTGGCATTGTGATCATCGCCGAGCTTGGCAGTGGTCTTGCCGAAGAACGAGGTCTTCTCGGTTTGCGGCACCAGGTCGATGAATTCACGGGTGCTGAAGCGGCACAAGCCGTCGCGGGCGATCAGGTTGGGGCCGTTGCAGTTGCTGTTGGCCAACGGGTTGGTGGCGTTGCCGTTCTGGCTGTAGTTGCCGGGGAACGCGGTGCCGGAGGTCTGATCGAGACCGCGACCGGGCGCGTAGTCGGTGGCGAAGGAGCGGTCGTTGGCGTCGAGGTTCTGCTGCTTGTTGTAGTTGAACACGCCGAGGACGTTGAAGCGGTCTTCTTCCAGATCGCCGTAGCCCCAACTGGCGCTCATGTCCTTGGTCGCGCCGCCACCGCTGTGGGTCGGCGTTTCGCCACCGAGGGTCAACGCGCCGTCGGTAAGGGATTTCTTGGTGATGAAGTTGATCACGCCGCCGATGGCGTCGGTGCCGTACAGGGCCGAGGCGCCGTCGCGCAGCACTTCCACGCGTTCGATGGCGGCAAACGGGATCATGTTCAGGTCCACCGCGCCGCCGGCCGAGTTGGTCCCCGACAGGGCGTTGTTGGCCAGGCGTCGACCATTGAGCAGCACCAGCGTCTTGTTCGCGCCGATGCCGCGCATGTCGGCAAACGACGCACCGCCAGTGGCCGCGCCGACGGAGCCGGCGCTGTTGTTGATCGACTGACTACCGGTGATGCGCTGGACCAGTTCGGCGGTGGTGGTCACGCCCTGTTTGCGCAGCTCCTCAGCCTTGAGAATGGTGATCGGCACCGCCGTTTCCGCATCGACCCGGCGAATCGCCGACCCGGTCACTTCGACCCGTTGCAGTTGCGTGGTCGGCGCCGCCACCACAGCGGCTGCCGGCGTGGCGCTGTTGTCGTCCTCGGCCGCTTGCACGGTCCCGGCGCCCATCCCCATGGCCACCAGATACAGCGGAACGAAACGGTGGCGAGACATCGTTGCCACCAAAGGTTTGAGCGTGAAGCGTGGAGTGTTCATCAGCATGGTTGTTTCCGATTTTCAGACGTTATCGAATTGGCCTTGTGAGCCGCTCATTGCTCCGCTTCCGGTGATACCGCGCGCGGAAAACCACTTTCTTCAAGCAAGCCGATCCCCTCCGAAGACGCGTGGCGTTTTTTCGGTCGGCCGGGTGCGACGGGATTTCTTTTTTCAGCGGTGCCGGGCGGATGCTTTCAACAGCCGCCCGGCACCGCAGTCAGTGGGTGGTCATCACCGAAATCTTGCTGATGCCGGAGCGCTCGATCGATGCCATCGCCTTGGCCACCTGGCCGTAATTGACGGCGGCATCGGCCTGCAATTGCACACGGACTTCGGCGTCTTTGGCCTTGACCTCCTTGAGACTGGCCTCGAGGGATTCCGGGGCCAGCTCGGTCTTGGCCAGATAGAACTTGCCGTCCTGATCGACGCTGACCACCACCGGGTCTTTCTTTTCGGCAGGGGCGACGGCATCGGTTTTCGGCAGGTTGACCTTGATCGCGTTGGTCATCAGCGGCGCGGTGACAATGAACACCACCAGCAGCACGAGCATCACGTCGACCAGCGGCGTGACGTTCATTTCGCTGAGCACTTCATCGCTGTCTTGAGTGGAGAAGGACATCAGCTGGCCTCCCGCACGGCGGTGGTGCTTTTGCTGGCGATGGCCTGGCGGCTGATGGAAAACGCACTGCGCGAGGCGAGGGCGTCGAAGTCGTGGGCGAAGTCGTCCATGTCCGCCGAGGCGAGTTTCAGCCGGCGCAGGAAGAAGTTGTAGATCAGCACCGCCGGCACGGCGACGGCGATGCCCACGCCGGTGGCGATCAGCGCGTGGCCGATAGGCCCGGCGACCGCCTCAAGGCTGGCCGAGCCGGTTTCGCCGATGCTTTGCAGGGCTTCCATGATTCCCCACACGGTGCCGAACAGGCCAATGAACGGCGCGGTGCTGCCGATACTGGCGAGAATCGCCTGGCCGTTTTCCAGCGAGCGACGTTCTTTCTGGATCTGCTGGCGCAGGTTGCGTTCCAGGCGATCGGAACGGTTGATGGTGTGCGCCAGTTGTTGCGTGGTGCGCGGCGACTCTTCCACCAGCAGGGCTTCGAAACCGCTGCTGGCGATGCGCGCCAGCGAGCCCGGATACTGGCTGGCGTGTTCGGCGGCGGTGAGCAGGTCCGGCGCGCTCCAGAAGGCTTTGGTGAACTGTTTGTTCTGCGCTTTCTGGCGCAGGTACTGGGCCGACTTGACCAGCAGGATCGCCCAACTGACCACGGAAAACAGCACCAGGCCCCAGAGCACACCGGGGACAATCATCGAAGACAGTGAATCGTTCATGGCTACACCTCGCTTGCGTTAATCAGTAATGAGTCGGTTGCGCCGTCATTGCGGCAATTTGAAATCGATGGTCTGGGTGGCGAAGCCGTCGATCGGCGTGTCGCCGCGCTTGGCCGGAATGAACTTCCAGTTCTTCACCGCCGCGACGGCCGCCTCATCCAGTTGCGCCTTGCCGCTAGACTTGGTCACCGTCACGCTGCCGGCACGGCCGTTGGCCAGCACCTGAATGCGCAGCACCACGCTGCCTTCCCAATTGCGTCGCAGCGCCAGCGACGGGTATTCCGGCGGCGGGTTGCCAAGGCTGGCCAGGCCGGAAATCGCCGCCGATTCCTTGACCGGAGCGGGCGCAGCAGGGGGTGCCGGTGGTGCGCTCGGTGTCGTCGGCGCCGCAGGTGCGGACGGTTGCGCCGGGGCCGGCGGCGCTTTCGGTGGCTCGACTTTCTTCACCGGTTTTGGCTTCTCGACCGGTTTCGGTTTTTCGATCGGCTTGGGCTTCTCCACAGGTTTGGGCGGCGGCTTGACCGCGTCCTCGTCCTCCACCGGCTGCTCGGGTTCCGGCGGCGGTGGAGGCGGGGGCGGCGGTGGTGGTTCCGGTGTCGGTGGGGCCGGAGGCGTCGGGCTGGTCAGCTCGACGGTCATTTCCGGGATTTCCGGCGGCGTCGGCAGTGGCTCCGGACGCGCCTGATGGAAGAACCACCACGCGCCGCCGTGTATCAGCGCCGACACGGCGATCAGCAAGAGCATCTGTGGTTTGTTCAACCCGCCGGGTCGTGACGTATTGGCTGTAAACGCCGGCCTGCCCGTTGCCGGCGGGACCGGTGCTTGCCGCAACGGCCCCGGCAGGGTTTTGTGCTTTACCGCATCGTTCATTAAAGCTCCCTCGGGTCAGATGAAGGGCAATAAGGTGCCGTCCGAACATATGGCTGATGTTCGAGTGAGTGGGTGCAACTTTCTTCAAGGTGTACGCGAGCCGATAGTTGGACTATCTGTTTAAACGGCCTCGAACAAACTTAGTGGCTTAGTAGCATCTATATCGATTGTTCATTATCCATTCCGTGGCTTGTTGTTGTGTGGAGACGTGAGCTGTCTCAGGTTTGTTACAGTTTGCAACAGGTGTGCCAGATGTTGCTGAAACCGGTTGAACGCATATCTTCGGTGTTACTGATGTCGCATTTATATAAGTTTCAAATTCGCATACGGTTTATTCGGCGCGAAGCGGTCCTCAAGTCCTCGCAGAAGGGCTTTTTCCAGAGCGAGTCAGAGGGAACGCTGTATCGCGCCAATCGGCGGGATAGAGCGGCTGCTCGGTGATCAGGCTTAGCACCTATCGGTGCGTAGCGAATCGATTTGGTGCAGGTCAGTCATTCAGCGGTTCACAGGACATGTTCCTTATTTTGATTCTGGAGTATTGGTTAACTGCATCACATTCGGGCGTGCGCTTTTGGTGCAACTTCAATGACGAAAAGACATTGTTCGACAATCTTGTTGTTGTGCCTTTTATTAATTGCCGTATTTAAAAAATAAATAACACTCGGCGCCCGGCGATTGCTCGATCGCCAGGCACGCAAAGTGTGCATTGGGTTTCAGGTAATAAAGGAGAAACGCGCCAGGCTGAATAGGCTCGGCTGAACTTGGGGCTGGATTTGCGAGTGAGTGGGGTATGTCGTACGGCGGAGCATTTGAAGATTCACGGGTGAACTCCTTATTGCCAGCTCGGACAGGCGAACTTTTGGTTTGCTGTCGCACCTTACAAGAACGCGGATAGCGTTCGATGAATGCTCTTGGTGCGGGATGGGCACCGCCAGCGCTGATTGGCGAAGGTTGATTTCGCAAGTCGGCAGTGCATGGGAAAAACGTGCCAATCAGGACACATATGCAGAATTTTCTACGTCAGGCCAGCCAGCCATCTACCCTGTGCAAAGGCCTTATCGGGGGAACGGACATGTACCAGCTCTACGGGCACAAGAATTCCGGCGCGGCTGCCATCGAGGCGGCACTGGAGTTGTGCCAGATCGCCTATCGCTTCATTGATACCGAAGCCAGCGCCGAGGCCGACGAGGCGCTGGGCAAACTCAATCCGTTGAAACAGATACCGACCCTGCAACTGCCGGACGGCAGCGCCATGACTGAAAGCGCGGCGATCCTGATTCACTTGGGCCTGACGTTTCCCAAATCCGGCCTGCTGCCGAGCAAGGCTGCCGATCGTGATCAGGCGATTCGCGGTCTCGCCTACATCGTCAGCAATTGCTATGCGGCGGTGGGCATCATCGATTACCCCGAGCGCTGGCTGAGCACGCCCGACGAGAACGCACGGCAAAACCTGATCGCCGGCACGCGCCAGCGCCTGCATTTCAGTTGGGAAGTATTCGCCGATCAGTTTTCCGGAGAGCTGTACCTAGATGACGAAACGCCCGGCGCGCTGGATGTGCTGGCGGCCGTGGTGAGCCGCTGGGCCGGCAGCCGTGAACACCTGCGCCAGACCCGCCCGGGCTTTTATGCGTGGCTGCAAAGGATCGACCGACACCCGGTGCTGGCACCGGTGTTTGAGCGGCATTGGCCGGCCTGACAGGCGAGATCGTTCCCACGCTCTGCGTGGGAATGCCTCAACGGACGCTCCGCGTTCGGCTTTAGAGGGACGCGGAGCGTCCCGGGCTGCATTCCCACGCAGAGCGTGGGAACGATCATCACTGACCTGGCGCATTCGCGAGCAGGCTCGCTCCCACAAGGGGATCACGGCGGTGGGCTCAGTCGCCGCGAATGTACTGCTCCAGCTGTTTGATCAGCTCGGCCTGTTCGGCAATCGCTTCCTTCACCAGATCGCCGATCGACAACAGGCCGATCAACTTGCCGTCCTCGACCACCGGCAAGTGGCGCAGGCGTTTGTCCGACATGATCCCCAGGCAGGTATCAACCTTTTGTTTGGTGTCCACGGTGATCACGTCCTTGACCATGATGTCGCGCACTGGCGTACCGACCGAAGAGCGCCCGTGCAGCACCAGTTTGCGTGCATAGTCACGCTCGCTGATGATGCCGACCACTTTGTCGTCTTCGACCACCAGCAAGGCGCCGACGTTTTTCTCGGCCATCTTCATCAGCGCTTCGAGCACCATGTGATCGGGTTTGATCTGGTGCACTTCCTGATTTTTCTGATCTTTGAGCTTGAGCAGTTGGGCGACGGTCTTCATGGCGGTTACTCAGGTGTTGTCGTTGTTCATCAAGCATCGTAGACGCAGCCGCGCAGAGCAAGGTGGCAAAGCGGCAGTTAGCGTGCAAAAAACGCCATTTGCCGGAAAAAACATCTTTGTATCGGTAAATGAAGCATCTGTGGCCAAGGGATTTATCTGTAACAAGGGGGGTTATCTGTGGCAGAGGATTTTCTGTGGCGATGGGATTTATCTGTAGTGATGGGATTTATCTGTGGCGAGGGGATTTATCCCCGCTGGCCTGCGCAGCAGGCCCTTTCATTAAAAGCGGGGCCGCTTCGCGGCCAGCGGGGATAAATCCCCTCGCCACAAATGCTGCGTAGAATGGCGCAGTGAATG
>NZ_JASCPT010000122.1:0-16071 GCF_029959775.1 Pseudomonas sp. PS01270
CTGCTCGCGAATGCGGTGCGCCAGCAACATTAATGTATCTGGCTCACCGCTTTCGCGAGCAGGCTCGCTCCCACAATGTTTTGTGGTGTAACCAAAAATAAGGATCGAGCCATGCGCGCACTGGCTGCACTCAGCCGCTTTGTCGGCAATACCTTCGCTTACTGGGTTCTGATATTCGCCGTCGTGGCCTTCCTGCAACCGGCGTGGTTCATCGGCCTGAAAAGCGCGATCGTACCGCTGCTGGGTCTGGTGATGTTCGGCATGGGCCTGACCCTCAAACTCGACGACTTCGCCGCCGTCGCTCGCCATCCGTGGCGGGTGGCGCTGGGCGTGGTTGCGCATTTCGTGATCATGCCCGGTGTGGCGTGGTTGCTCTGCCAGGTGTTTCACCTGCCGCCAGAAATCGCCGTCGGGGTGATTCTGGTCGGTTGCTGCCCGAGCGGCACCTCTTCGAACGTGATGACCTGGCTGGCGCGCGGTGATCTGGCGCTTTCCGTGGCGATTGCCGCGGTCACCACCCTGCTCGCCCCACTGTTGACCCCGGCACTGATCTGGCTGCTGGCCTCGGCGTGGTTGCCGGTATCGTTCATGGAGCTGTTCTGGTCGATCCTGCAAGTGGTGCTGTTGCCGATCGTTCTCGGCGTGGTCGCGCAGCGGCTGCTCGGCGACAAGGTGCGGCATGCGGTGGATGTGTTGCCGCTGGTGTCGGTGGTCAGCATCGTGATTATTGTCACCGCCGTGGTCGCGGCGAGTCAGGCGAAAATCGCCGAGTCCGGCCTGTTGATCATGGCCGTGGTGATGCTGCACAACAGCTTCGGTTACCTGCTCGGCTACTTCACCGGGCGCCTGTTCGGCCTGCCGCTGGCTCAGCGCAAGTCGCTGGCACTGGAAGTCGGCATGCAGAATTCGGGACTGGGCGCGGCATTGGCCAGTGCGCACTTCTCGCCACTGGCGGCGGTGCCGAGCGCGCTGTTCAGCGTTTGGCACAATATTTCCGGAGCACTGCTGTCGACGTACTTCCGGCGCATGAGCGAGAAGGAAGACCGCGACAGCCTCGCGCAACGGGCTGCCGATTGAGGCTGAAAACTTGATCCCCGGGTTAATGCTCGTCAGTATATTGCGCAACGCGGGGACGACCCTGCGGCTCGATCGAGTCATTAATCTGGGGACGACCCCGTCAATCGATGGAGGTCCTGCATGTCCTGGATCATTCTGTTTTGCGCCGGTCTGTTCGAAGTCGGCTGGGCCGTCGGCCTGAAATACACCGACGGCTTCACCCGCCCGCTCCCCACCGCCCTGACCGTTGCCGCCATGGCCATCAGCCTTGGTTTGCTCGGTCTGGCGATGAAGGAATTGCCTTTGGGTACGGCGTATGCGATCTGGACCGGTGTCGGTGCCGTGGGCACGGTGATCGCCGGGATCATTCTGTTCGGTGAGTCGATGGCATTGATTCGGCTGGTCAGTGTGGCGTTGATCGTCACGGGTTTGATAGGCCTTAAAGTCAGCGCTTAAGCCACTAGCGTCTTCGCGAGCAGGCTCGCTCCCACATTCAACCGCGTTCCGTCATTGGAATACGGCCAACTGTGGGAGCGAGCCTGCTTGCGAAGGGGCCTTTTAATACACCGACTATCTGACAGATCCGCGCAACTCCCCCACCAAAACCTGCAACTTAGCCGGCTCGGTCCCTTCGGTAATTGCCGGCCCCGCCACCAGCGTCACCCGCGACCACAAGCGATGGAACAAGCCCTTGCTCGGATCGCGACTAAAGAAACTCCCCCACAATCCTTGCAACGCCAGCGGAATCACCGGTACCGGGGTCTCTTCGAGAATCCGCGTCACGCCGCCACGAAACTCGTTGATCTCGCCATCGGCGGTCAATTTACCTTCCGGGAAAATGCACACCAGCTCACCGTCCTTCAGATATTGGGCAATGCGCGTGAAGGCTTTTTCGTAGATCTGGATGTCTTCCTGGCGTCCGGCGATAGGAATCGCGCCCGCCGTGCGAAAGATGAAGTTCAGCACCGGCAGGTTGTAGATCTTGTAGTACATGACAAAGCGAATCGGCCTACGCACGGCACCGCCGATGAGCAAGGCGTCAACGAACGACACGTGGTTGCACACCAGCAGCGCCGCGCCCTCGTCCGGGATCGCTTCAAGGTTGCGGTGCTCGACGCGGTACATGGAATGGCTGAGCAGCCAGATCATGAAGCGCATGCTGAATTCCGGAACGATCTTGAAGATGTAGGCATTGACGCCGATGTTCAGCAGCGACACCACCAGGAACAGTTGCGGGATCGACAGCTTGGCGATGCTCAGCAAAATGATCGAAACAATCGCCGACACCACCATGAACAACGCGTTGAGAATGTTGTTGGCGGCAATCACCCGCGCCCGCTCGTTTTCAGCCGTGCGCGACTGGATCAGCGCGTACAGCGGCACAATATAGAAACCACCGAAAATGCCCAGGCCAAGGATGTCGATCAACACCGCCCAGGTGTGCACGAAGCCCAGCACGGCAATCCAGCTATGGCCGGTGACGCTGTCCGGGATCCCACCGGAATGCCACCACAGCAACAGGCCGAACACGGTCAGGCCAAACGAGCCAAACGGCACCAGTCCGATCTCGACTTTGCGCCCGGAGAGCTTTTCGCAGAGCATCGAACCCAGCGCGATGCCCACCGAAAACACCGTCAAAATCAACGTGACCACGGTTTCGTCACCGTGCATCCATTCCTTGGCGTAGGCCGGGATCTGCGTCAGGTAAATCGCCCCGACAAACCAGAACCACGAGTTACCGACAATCGAGCGCGACACCGCAGGCGTCTGGCCCAGACCGAGTTTCAACGTCGCCCAGGACTGACTGAAGATATTCCAGTTCAGGCGCATTTCCGGCGACGAGGCCGCCGCGCGCGGAATGCTGCGGCTGGCCAGATAACCCAGCACGGCAATGCCGACGATCGCTGCGGAGACTACCGGCGCGTAGTGCTCGGACGACATCATGATCCCGGCGCCGATGGTGCCGGCGAGAATCGCCAGAAACGTGCCCATTTCCACCAGACCGTTGCCGCCGACCAGTTCATCGTCGCGCAAGGCCTGCGGCAGGATCGAATACTTCACCGGGCCGAACAACGCCGAGTGCGTGCCCATGGCGAACAGTGCCACCAGCATCAGCGACAGATGATCGAAGAGGAAGCCGATCGATCCTACGGCCATGATGGCGATTTCCGCGAGCTTGATCAGACGGATCAGCGCGTCCTTGGCGAATTTTTCCCCAAATTGCCCGGCCAGCGCCGAGAACAGGAAAAACGGCAGGATAAACAGCAGCGCGCAGAGGTTGACCCAGATCGAGCGATCGCCCTCGATGGTCAGCCGATAGAGGATGGCGAGGATCAACGACTGCTTGAACACGTTGTCGTTGAACGCGCCGAGCGACTGGGTAATAAAGAAGGGCAAAAAGCGCCGGGTGCGCAACAGGTTGAACTGTGAGGGGTGACTCATCTTCCGTGTTTCCTGATGTTAGGTAATGAGGCCTGGGTGCTTGTTATTGGATTCCCGCACCACGATCCAGGCCACACCTTACCTAAACTTTTCGGATTATTTCTTCAAACCTGCGATACACGGCGAGACAAACAGCTCGCCTCGCCACGCGCCCTGCACGGTGCGCTTGCCGACGATCAGCCACATTGCCGCCAACAAAATCACCAGCGCCGTACCGAACACACTGAAAAATGTCAGGTTGAGGATACTTGCCAGTTTCAGCGTCGCCAGCGAATACACCCCCAATGGGAAGGTGAAGCCCCACCAGCCGAGGTTGAACGGAATGCCGTCACGCAGATAACGCACGGTGATCAACAGTGCCATCAACATCCACCACAGACCAAAACCCCACAGCGTGATCCCAGCGACCAGACCCAGGCCCGCAGCGATCTCACCGACGCCGGGCAGACCATTCGCGGCAAAAATCGCTGGCGCCTCACCGCCCAACAGCAACATGCCCAGCGCACCGGTGCCGATCGGCCCCAGCGCCAGCCAGCTCGACGCGGCCATGTTTTCGTGGGGCAGTTTGTGCAAGGCCATGCGCAGCAACAGAATGGTGAGAATGCTGAACGCCACCGGCAGCGAGAATGCCCAAAGCACATAGCTGGTAGTCAGTACGATCAGTTGCCCATGGGCGTCGGTCAGATGCGGGGCGAGCAAGCCGCCGCTGGCCGCTGCCACTTCCGCCGCCACTACCGGCAGCAACCAGACCGCGGTCATCTGATCGATGCTGTGTTCCTGGCGGGTAAACATCATGTACGGAATCAGCACACCGCAGGCCAGCGACATCGCCACATCGATCCACCACAACATTTCAACGAGCTGAATGATACCGTCGCCCCAGCGCGGCAGCCCGAACAGCAAAAAGCCGTTAATGATCGTCGCCAGGCCCATGGGAATGGTGCCGAAGAACATCGACACGGTGGAATGACCGAAAATCCGCCGCGCCTCGTCAAAGAACAAAATCCAGCGCGCGGCGTAGGCAGCGGTAAACAGGCTGAACAAGAGAATGTTGAACAGCCACAGCCCCTCGGCCACGGCGCGCAATCCGGGAATGGCCAGCGGCAACTGGGCAAGCGCCAATGCCAGCACACCGGTGCCCATGGTCGCGGCGAACCAGTTCGGCGTGAACTGGCGGATCACTTCACGCGGATGCTGAAGCTGGCTGAAAGGTTTGTAGCCGGGGGTGACACTGTTAGGGCAAATCATCATGAACTCCTGTCCTCTGGTGAGGTTGAGTTCATGGTAGATCCGAATCGAATATCGATATAACGGGTAATATCTCTAACTGTTATCTGTTTTGCAGATAAGTATCTACACGCGCTTAAGGAGCGCTGCAAACTCTGCCTGTCTGCGGACGCAGACTGAGCAGCAGCGCAGCCACGGCCAGCACGATCAATACAACGCCGTAACCATCAGTGGTCGCCAGCAACCCGAAACTGCGAGCCAGTTGCCCGGCCAGCAACGCCGGCAAACAGAACGCCAGATAACTGAGCACGTAATACGCCGACATCAACCCGGCTCGCTCGTGTGGCGAGGCCAGCGACACCAGACTGCGCACCGTACCGAGGAAACCGGAACCGAAGCCGCAACCGGCGACCAGGGTGCCAAAGAAAAACAGCGACAGACTGGCGCCATGCACACCGAGCAGAATCAGCACTAGCCCGATCGGCAGCAAGCTCGCGCCCAGCCGCAGCGCCTGAGCGGCCGGACGATTGCGCATCATGAAAATCATCAACGCACCGGTCACGGTGAGCGCCGCGACCGTAGCGCCACCAATCAGATTGGAGGTAGAGCCAGTGGCGGTGCGCACCAATGACGGTGCCAGCGAGGCATAAAAACCACCGAGCGCCCAGGTTGCGGTGTTCAGCGGCAGCACTCGCCACAACGTTGAACGCGCTTGCACCGGCACGTGCAGGGTCGGCCGCAACGACGCCAGCGCCCCACCTTGCCGCGAAACGCTCTCCGGCAGGCGCCAGACATACACGCCTTGCAACACAAACAGTGCCAACAGTAACCAGTAAGTCAGCTGTAACGGCGCCGGCGCGAATTCCGCCAGCAAGCCACAACCCAAACCGCCCAGAGCCATCCCGAGTAACGGTGCGACACTGTTGATCAGCGGCCCCTGCTGCCGGTCGGTATCGAGCAGCGTTGCGCTCAATACGGCAGTGGCCATGCCGGTGGCGAAACCTTGCAGCACCCGCGCGCCGATCAACCACGACACCCTGTCGGCATAAATGAACAGCAACATGGCCAGCGCATTGAGCAGCACGGCACTGAAGATCACCGGTTTGCGGCCGAGATGGTCGGAAAGCGAGCCCACCGTCAGCAACGCTGCCAACAGACTCAAGGCGTATACGGCAAAAATCAGCGTGAGCATCGCTGCCGAGAAATGCAGTTGATCCTGATACAAGTGATACAACGGCGTCGGCGCGGTGGAAGCGGCGAGAAAACTGAGTAAGGTGATCGCCAGAAACCACAAGCTGGACCGGTGAGAAGCGAAATTATTCAAGGGGCTGGTCATGGGCACACTCCGCAAAAGCTAATTTTTTGCTTTTGCGCAGTGTGCTACCGCCCAGCGCTTAAAGCAAATTCTTTGTGTTAAGGTCTGCCGCATGGCTATTAAAGAAGGTTTACGCCCCGGTGGCCGCAGTGCCCGGGTGCAGGAGTCGATTCATTCGGCGGTCAATGCGCTGCTGCGAGAGCAGGAACGTTCTACCGTGACCGTCCCGCAAATCGCCGCCCGCGCGGGGGTTACGCCGTCGACGATCTACCGCCGCTGGGGTGATCTGGCAGCATTGTTGGCGGACGTCGCCCTCGCCCGCATGCGCCCGGACAGCGAGCCGGCGAACACTGGCAGCCTGCGCGGCGATATCCGCGCCTGGGCCGAGCAATATCTCGACGAGATGAGTTCGGAGGTCGGGCGCAACATGATGCGCGACGTGCAGGCCAGCGCTACGCCGGGCTATTGCGTGGCGATCATCGGTGCGCAGTTGCAGACCATCGTCGATCGCTATCCGCATGAGAAGGCGCCGAGTGTCGATCGCTTGATCAATCTGGTGGTGGCGCCGGTGGTGTTCCGGATTCTGTTTTCGGCCACGGCGCTGGAGGTTGAAGAGCTCCATCGCCTGATCGATATTGCGCTGCGTCTGGACTGACGCGCTCGCTCCCACAAGGGAATGCATTCCAGAACGTGGGAGCAAGCCTGCTCGCGAAGAGGTCCGCCCAGTCACCACAAGAACCACCCGGTACCCCGCCTGCGACACCCCGCCACGCCACGACCTTGGTCGACACTGACTAACCGCCGCGCCCGTGCGAGACTGTCCGCCCGGGCAGGAGTGCCGGGGAGTCATTTGTCGGGAGTGCTGCATGTCGTTGTCCACCGGGCTGATCGCCGTCGTTGCCCTGGCCTACATGGCCATCATGTTCGCTATCGCCTTCTACGGCGACCGTCGCAGCACACCGTTGCCGCCGCGGGTGCGTGCCTGGGTGTACAGCCTGTCGCTGGCGGTCTACTGCACCAGCTGGACGTTCTTCGGCGCGGTCGGTCAGGCGGCGGAACAACTGTGGTCATTTCTGCCGATCTACCTCGGGCCGATCCTGCTGCTGGTCGGCGCGCCGTGGGTCCTGCAGAAAATGGTGATGATCAGCAAACAGGAGAACATCACCTCCATCGCTGACTTCATCGCCGCGCGCTACGGCAAATCGCAATCGCTGGCGGTGGTTGTGGCGCTGATCTGTCTGGTCGGCGTGCTGCCCTATATTGCCCTGCAACTCAAAGGCATTGTCCTCGGCGTGAACCTGTTGATCGGCGCCGGCGCCGATGCCATGGGCACCCGCGCTCAGGACACGGCGCTGATCGTGTCGCTGGTGCTGGCGCTGTTCACCATCGTTTTCGGCACGCGCAATCTCGACGCCACCGAACACCACCGTGGCATGGTGCTGGCGATTGCCTTTGAATCGCTGGTCAAGCTGTTCGCCTTTCTCGCCGTCGGCGCCTTCGTCACGTACGGCCTGTATGACGGTTTCGACGACCTGTTCAATCAGGCGATGCTCGCCCCGCGCCTTGAGGCGTACTGGAAGGAAACCATCAACTGGCCATCGATGGTGGTGCAGACCGGCGTGGCGATGATGGCGATCATCTGCCTGCCCCGGCAATTTCACGTCACCGTGGTGGAGAACATCGACCCGCAGGATCTGCGTCTGGCGAAATGGGTGTTCCCCGCCTATCTGGCTTTGGCCGCATTGTTTGTAGTCCCGATCGCCCTTGCCGGTCAGATGATGCTGCCCAGCGATGTACTGCCCGACTCGTTCGTGATCAGCCTGCCGCTGGCCCAGGCCCATCCGGCGCTGGCGATGCTGGCGTTCATCGGCGGCGCATCGGCAGCGACCGGCATGGTGATTGTCGCCAGCGTCGCACTGTCGACCATGGTCTCCAACGACATGCTGCTGCCGTGGCTGTTGCGCCGCAACAACGCCGAGCGCCCGTTCGAGGTGTTCCGCCAGTGGATGCTCTCGGTGCGCCGCGTCAGCATCGTGGTGATTCTGCTGCTGGCCTACGTCAGTTATCGCTTGCTCGGCTCGACCGCGAGCCTGGCGACCATCGGCCAGATCGCCTTCGCCGCGGTTACGCAACTGGCGCCGGCCATGCTCGGCGCGCTGTACTGGAAACAGGCCAACCGCCGGGGCGTGTTCGCCGGCCTCGCCACCGGCACGTTCCTGTGGTTTTACACGCTGGTGCTGCCGATTGCCGCGCACAGTCTCGGCTGGTCGCTGGCGAGTTTCCCTGGGTTGGCGTGGCTGCACAGCAATCCACTGAACCTGCCGATCACCCCGCTGACTCAAGGCGTAGTGCTGTCGCTGGCCGGTAATTTCACCCTGTTCGCCTGGGTCTCGGTGCTCTCGCGCACGCGGGTTTCCGAGCACTGGCAGGCTGGGCGTTTCATCGGCCAGGAAATCAGCGCACGACCTAATGCTCGTTCGATGCTGGCGGTACAGATCGACGATCTGCTGCAACTGGCGGCGCGTTTTGTCGGCGAAGAACGCGCGCGGCAGAGCTTCATTCGCTTCGCCTACCGCCAGGGCAAGGGCTTCAACCCCAACCAGAACGCCGACAGCGAATGGATTGCCCACACCGAACGCTTGCTGGCTGGTGTCCTCGGCGCTTCTTCGACGCGCGCCGTAGTAAAGGCCGCCATCGAAGGTAGGGAAATGCAGTTGGAGGACGTAGTCCGAATCGCTGACGAAGCCTCGGAAGTGCTGCAGTTCAACCGAGCGCTGCTGCAAGGCGCGATCGAGAACATCACTCAGGGCATCAGCGTGGTTGACCAGTCGCTGAAACTGGTGGCGTGGAACCGGCGTTATCTGGAGCTGTTCAACTACCCCGACGGCCTGATCAGCGTCGGCCGGCCGATTGCCGACATCATTCGCTACAACGCCGAACGCGGTTTGTGCGGCCCCGGCGAAGCGGAAGTGCACGTCGCGCGACGCTTGCACTGGATGCGTCAGGGCCGCGCGCACACTTCCGAACGGCTGTTCCCCAATGGCCGGGTGATCGAGCTGATCGGCAACCCGATGCCCGGCGGCGGATTTGTCATGAGTTTCACCGACATTACCGCGTTCCGCGAAGCCGAACAGGCGCTGACCGAGGCGAACGAAGGGCTGGAGCAACGGGTCAGCGAACGCACTCAGGAACTGTCGCAACTCAATGTCGCGCTCACCGAAGCCAAGGGCAATGCCGAGGCGGCCAACCAGTCGAAAACCCGCTTCCTCGCCGCCGTCAGCCATGACTTGATGCAACCGCTGAACGCCGCACGGCTGTTCTCCGCCGCCCTCTCCCACCAGAACGAAGGCTTGAGCGCAGAGGCGCAACAACTGGTGCAACACCTCGACAGCTCGCTGCGTTCGGCGGAAGACCTGATCAGCGATCTGCTGGACATCTCGCGTCTGGAAAACGGCAAGATCAACCCGGACCGCAAAGCGTTCGTCGTCAATGAACTGTTCGACACCCTCGGCGCAGAATTCAAGGCACTGGCCCAAGAGCAAAAACTCACGTTCCGGGTGCGTGACAGTCAATTGCGCATCGACAGCGACATCAAACTGCTGCGGCGGATTCTGCAGAACTTCCTCACCAACGCGTTCCGCTACGCCAAAGGCCCGGTGCTGCTGGGCGTGCGTCGGCGCGGTGGTGAGTTATGTCTGGAAGTCTGGGATCGCGGCCCGGGCATTCCGGAAGACAAGCAGCAGGTAATTTTTGAAGAATTCAAACGCCTCGACAGCCACCAGACCCGCGCCGAAAAAGGCCTGGGCCTGGGTCTGGCGATCGCCGACGGCTTGTGCCGCGTGCTCGGGCACACCCTGCGCGTTCGCTCCTGGCCGGGGCGCGGCAGTGTGTTCAGCGTCACGGTCCCGCTGGCGCGCGCGCAAACGCCTGCGGCGAGCGCCTCGGTCGAACCGAACAGCAAAATGCTCAGCGGCGCGCAGGTGCTGTGCATCGATAACGAAGACAGCATCCTGATCGGCATGAACAGCCTGTTGAGCCGCTGGGGCTGCCACGTGTGGACGGCGCGCAATCGCGAAGAATGCGCAGCGATATTGAATGAAGGTGTGCGGCCGCAACTGGCGCTGGTCGACTATCACCTCGACCACGGCGATACCGGCACAGAGCTGATGGCCTGGTTGCGCACGCGCCTGGGCGAGCCGGTACCCGGCGTGGTAATCAGCGCGGACGGACGCCCGGAGACCGTAGCGCAAGTGCATGCGGCGGGGCTTGATTATCTGGCCAAACCGGTGAAGCCCGCAGCGTTGCGGGCGCTTTTGAGTCGGTATTTGCCGTTGTAGAAGGTGATCTTGCAGACGCCTTCGCGAGCAGGCTCGCTCCCACAGAAAAGCAAAAGCAAAAGATCGCAGCCTTCGGCAGCTCCTACACAATGAGCGCAAGCTCGAGTGCTTTTGATCTTGATTCACCGGCGACGTCGGAAGGCTGAGCGGATTGATCCCGGAGCGAAGGAACCCGAGCTTGCGAGGGCCGAACGTAGGAGCAAGCGTTTTTTTGCTTATTTTTTTACTGGGCCGGCATTCCGGGCGTTTGTAAAAAAAGTGAGTCGCCGTAAGGGCGAAACCGCCAGCCGCCATCACCGCAGCAACGGATATGCCCCCAAAATCAGCCCAAAAAACGACGCCTACTCAGGCAACTCAACCAACCCATCAACATCCGTCATCGCCCGCTCCAGCAAATCCGCCGGCAAGCTCTTGCTCGCCCGCGCACCGAGCAACTTCAACTGCTCACTGCGGCTGACCAGATTACCGCGCCCTTCTGTGAGCTTGTTACGCGCCGAGCTGTAAGCCTTGTCCAGTTGCTGCAGACGATTGCCCACTTCGTCCAGATCCTGAATAAACAACACGAACTTGTCGTACAGCCAACCCGCGCGCTCGGCGATTTCCCGGGCGTTCTGGCTCTGCCGTTCCTGCTTCCACAGACTGTCGATCACCCGCAGCGTGGCCAGCAGCGTAGTCGGGCTGACGATCACGATATTGCGGTCGAAAGCGTCCTGAAACAGCGACGGCTCAGCCTGCAATGCCGCAGAAAATGCCGCTTCGATCGGTACGAACAGCAAAACGAAATCGAGGCTGTGCAAGCCTTCCAGACGCTTGTAATCCTTGCCGGCCAGACCTTTGACATGATTGCGCAGCGACAACACGTGCTGCTTGATCGCGACCTGCCCCAACGTGTCGTCATCAGCCGCAACATATTGTTGATAGGCCGTGAGGCTGACTTTCGAGTCGACCACCACCTGCTTGTCGCCGGGCAGATAAATGATCACATCGGGCTGGAAGCGCTCACCGTCCGGGCCTTTGAGATTGACCTGAGTCTGATACTCGCGGCCCTTCTCCAGACCCGCGTGCTCAAGAACGCGCTCGAGGATCAATTCGCCCCAATTGCCCTGGGTTTTCTGGCCCTTGAGCGCGCGAGTCAGATTGGTCGCTTCGTCGCTCAGGCGCAGGTTCAACGCCTGCAAACGCTCCAGCTCCTTGGCCAGCGAGAAGCGCTCGCGGGCTTCGGCCTGATAGCTTTCTTCAACGCGTTTTTCAAAGGACTGGATGCGTTCTTTCAACGGATCGAGTAACTGCCCGAGCCGCTGCTGGCTGGTTTCGGCAAAGCGCTGCTCACGCTCATCGAAGATCTTGCCGGCCAGCTCGGCGAATTGCGCGCGCAGTTCATCGCGTGAGCCTTGCAGGTCGTTGAGACGTTGTTGATGGCTTTCCTGTTGCTCTCGCAGTTCGGCACTCAGCGAGGCAGCGTGGGCGTCCAGGCGGCGTAACTCAGCATCCTTGTTGGCGCGTTCGAGGTTCCAGGCGTGGGAGGCGTCGCGGGCGTCATCGCGCTCGATCTGCAGCAATTCAACTTCGCGGCGCAGGGCGGCGAGGTCTGCCTGTTTGGCGGCGTTGGCCTGGCCGAGGTCGGCGATCTCATCGCGACTCGCTTCAAGCTGCGCGGTGAGGCCGTCCTGGGCCAGTTGCGCCATGGCCAGGCGCTCTTCGAGCAAGGCCAGATCGGCCTGGGCGTTGCTGGCCCTGCGTTGCAGTTGCCAGGCCAGCGCCAACAGCGGCAACCCTGCCGCCGCCAGACCGAGCAATACGCTGGTCAAGTCCATAGCCATAGCGACTCCTGCCAATCGGATAAAGCCTGAAGGTTAACCAAGGTGTCAGGGCTTGGACAGCTCAGTCTTCGATCAGACCGAGTTCCTGTTGCGCGCGACGGTCACCGGCGCGGGCGGCCTGACGCAGCAGCTCCTGACCGATACGCCGATCACGGGCATTGCCGCACTCACGGCAGATCAATTGGCCGAGACGGCTTTGCGCAGCGACTACACCTTCACGCGCCGGTTGCTTGAGCAGGCGGCCCGCGAGGTGTTTGGCGCTGGGGCTGTCGCTCAGGCGCGGCGCATCGAGCAGCCATTCGGCCACACGCACGGAAAAACGCTTGGGAGCGGTAACAGAGGTCGGGTTGGAGGTAACAGAGTCTGATACTGAGCGAAACTTCATAAAGCACTGCGGGACAGATCGGAAGGCGCGCCACTTTACTCTCTTTTTCTTACAGGTAAAGTCGAAAAAAACCCGGCACGCCCGTCCTAGAGCAAGCGCTAGGGACAATCCACAGAAGCTGTGGATAAGTCAGTGGACAACCGCTCTGTGATCCTCGCAAAGCCTTATGGAATGGGGCTCGCAGTCAAACTGACGATTTTTTCACCAACAAAAAAAGACGATATTTTTCATTGACTTAAACTTTTGATACAGGCAGCGACTGGAGTCAGGATCGATGTGACAGTTGCGTTACGCTCTGCGCAACTAATGTGCACAAGTACCTGTGAGCCGGTTATATGCGTGCGCTTTTTCGGGTCATTTTGCGCAGCTGCGACCGACCGAAAGGCTCTGCGAAAAGCATGCACGCCGACGGACGGTGCGACACGACCTTTCCCTGTGACCCTTTTTTTGGTCATGGGGTTTGCTTCGCCCGAACGGATCCGTTACTATCCGCGGCGTTAGTACCAAGCTGAAAGTCAATTCCGGTCGAACATCTCCCCACGGTCAACTTCCAACAGGAAGACACTGCCGAAAAAAGCGGGAACGACCCCTCGATGGTTTCCAGGTAAATCTTGCGACGACGCTGCCTTTGAACGAAAACAAAGGGCGTTGCGAAGAACACTTACTCTGACCGAACCAACCTGCAAATTGATCAGGATCTTCACCCCGGGCCCAGAACCTTTGCCCTCGCTGTGATGCCTGTCCTCCTAAGTACCTACCTGCCAGCCCAAGCGCGCTCACTTATCAGCGCTTCAAACTGGCTGCTTTGTTCCAGTCGGGTTCTTCGTTCGATCAATGGTGATCAACGTTACTGGAACGTTTTAACGTTGCACGGTTCTTATCCGTGTCATTTGTAGGAACACCTAATAACTATGTCTACTCAAATCCAGACTCAGGATGCCATTCGCACCCTAACCAACGCTTTTGCTCCAATGAACTGCCTGATCATGGCCGCTCGCAAAGGCTGCTTCAGCTTCACCGTGGTCAATGAACACGGCATCGCTCGTCACAGCGAGCGTTTGTACCCCGATCAATACTCCAGCGCCGAACCGCTGCAGGCCGTGATCGAGCGTACCCGTCAGGCACTGGTTGCCTGAGAGCCGGACAGGCTGCAAAAGCAAAGCCCTGCTGAAAAGCGGGGCTTTTTATTGCCTGATATTTCACTTTTAGCGCTGCGCTTCTAAGCATGTTCCGATCTAACGCCCGGGATCCGATGGCGGAAATATTTTAAAAACAGACCTTTACACGCTGAATATGACACTACACTTCAACTCAAGCGGCTTGACCCGCTTGCGGCGAGCCTGAGTCGATCCACTGCTGCCAAGGCCCCTTCAGGACTCGCCCTCAACAACAAGAACCGAGGGTGTTATGGGTATCGCTGCCAGCGAACTGTGCCGCTATGTGATCCGTCCCACGCTGATTTATCTGGGACGCCACTGCGCAACTGCCGAATCCCTGCTGCTGGGTATCGCCGCCAGCCAGTCCGCCCTCGGGTCTGCCCTGCATGACCGCCGTGGCCATGGCCTCTACCGGATTGCCGAGCATCGGCATCAGGCCCTCTGGGATGATTATCTGGCGCTCGATCCGGAGCGCGCCAGCCTGGTGCGCGGCCTCGCCAGTCAGCATGCATTCCTCAGCGGCCCGCATCTGGAACTGACCGTCAACCTGCGTTACGCCACGGCCATCGCCTGGCTGCTGGTAGAAGAACAGAACCCCATCCTCCCCGCTCCGACCGACCTGCTCGGCATGGCGCGCATCTGGCGCCAGACCTTTCAACCGCAAGGCCGTTTGCGCGACTTCACCTATGCCTGGCAAACCTGTGTTTCACCGTTGAATCAGGTCGCTTGCTGACCGGGCGGTTTCACAAGTTCTCGCAACAAGTCGCCATTTTGGTCGGATTGTCCTACAAAACCGCTCTAACTCAAGGCTTACAAGCTATAGCGCTGGGACGAAAATGTTGGTAATTTTCGCCCCGGTGATCACCAGGAGTTCTAATAATGAAAAAAGTCATGCTCAAAACCACCCTTAGCCTCGCCGTTACCCTTGCCTCCACACAAATCTTCGCGGCAGGTTTTGCCCTCAACGAACAAAGCATCAGTGGGATGGGGACTGGTTTTGCCGGGCGATCTTCTTCTGCCGACGACGCAAGCACTGTTTATGGCAACCCGGCCGGCATGGCGCGCATCAAGCGCGAACAAGTCACCGGCGGCGTCGCCCTGGTCGACGCGCATACCGATATCAGCGATACCAGCTCCAGCCCGAACGGCGGCAGCAACAAAGGCGACATGGTGCCCCTCACTGCCGTACCGATGGGCTTCTATGTAAAACCGATCGATGATCACTGGGCATTCGGCCTCGGTGTGTACGTGCCGTTCGGTCTGATCACGGATTACGAAAACGGCTTCGCCGGTCGTTACTTCGGCAGCAAGTCGGAAGTACAAGTCATCACCTTCCAGCCCACCGTCAGCTACGCCTTCAACGACAAGGTGTCGATCGGTTTCGGCCCGACCATCAACCGCATCGACGGCTCGCTGGAATCCAACCTGTCGATCACCCAGGCACTGCCGGACGGCAAGGTCAAGATCAAGGGTGACGACACCGCGCTGGGCTACAACGTCGGCTTGCTGGTCCAGGCCACCGACACCACCCGTGTCGGCCTGACCTATCACTCCAAGGTCGACTACAAGCTCGAAGGCGACACCAAGGTCAACTACAACGCTCTGGCGCTGGTGGGCGTTGGCGCCAACCAGAAGTACGACGCTTCGTTGAAGATCACCACGCCGGAATCCGTGGACCTGTCGGTCACCCAGGCGATCAACGATCGCTGGAACGTATATGCCGGCACCACCTGGACCCGCTGGAGCCAGCTGGACAAGATCACCGTGAAGAACTCCGGCGTGCAGCCTCTGCTGGCCGGTCAGTTCGGTTCGATCAACGAAGACCAGAACTGGCATGACTCCTGGGCCTATGCCGTGGGTACCTCGTACCAGTTGAACAAGGAATGGGTCCTGCGTACCGGTCTGACCTTCGACCAGTCGCCAACCAATAACGAAGACCGCTCGCCGCGTATCCCGACTGGCGACCGCACCATCTTCAGTATCGGTGCCGGCTGGAGCCCGACCGACGACCTGACCATCGACGTCGCGTACTCGTACCTGAAAGAAGAGTCGGTCAACATCCGCAACGAAAACGCGCGTGGCCAGACTTACGATGCCAAGTATGAAAACTCGGCAAACGGCTTCGGTGTCGGCGCGACATACCGCTTCTGATGCACCGTGGCGAGGCTAACCCCTCGCCCAAGAAAAAGCCCCGCTCTCTTTACAGAGGCGGGGCTTTTTCATGCGTGGGCATCGAACAAACCGGTAGGAGCTGACGAGTGCAACGAGGCTGCGATCTTTTGATCCTGGAATTTCAAGAACAAAAGATCGCAGCCTCGTTGCACTCGTCAGC
>NZ_JASCPT010000123.1:0-16012 GCF_029959775.1 Pseudomonas sp. PS01270
AGCGAGCCTGCTCGCGAATGCGATGTCACATTCAACATTGATGTCGACTGATAAACCGCTTTCGCGAGCAGGCTCGCTCCCACACAGGGTTGGGTGCCAACCTTATTTAAGATTGCCGCTGAGGAACTGCTTCAGGCGTTCACTCTTGGGGTTGCCCAGCACCTCTTCCGGCGCACCTTCTTCTTCCACCAGACCCTGATGCAGAAACAGCACCTGATTCGACACCTTGCGCGCAAAACTCATTTCGTGGGTGACCATGATCATCGTCCGGCCTTCCTCAGCCAGACCCTGAATCACTTTCAGCACTTCGCCGACCAGTTCCGGGTCGAGTGCCGAGGTCGGTTCGTCGAACAGCATCACTTCCGGTTCCATCGCCAGTGCCCGGGCGATCGCCACGCGCTGTTGCTGACCGCCGGACAGAAACGCCGGGTATTGATCGGCGACCCGCGCCGGCAAGCCGACTTTGTCCAGATAACGACGGGCGCGATCCTCGGCTTCCTGTTTGCTGCAACCGAGCACCCGGCGCGGGGCCATGGTGATGTTTTCCAGCACGGTCATGTGGCTCCACAGGTTGAAATGCTGGAACACCATCGCCAGCCGCGTGCGCAGGCGTTGCAGTTCATCGGCGTCGGCAACGTGCATGCCGTGGCGGTCGGTGACCATGCGGATCGCCTGGCCATCAAGGCTCATGGCGCCGTCATTGGGTTGTTCAAGGAAATTGATGCAGCGCAAAAAGGTGCTTTTGCCCGAGCCGCTGGCGCCGATCAGGCTGATCACGTCGCCGGTTTTGGCCTTGAGCGAAACGCCTTTGAGCACCTGATGATCGCCATAGCTTTTGTGCAGGCCTTCAACGGTCAGTTTGTACATGGACGAGCATCCTCAAGGCGAAAGTAGGTAGCCGCTGCGATAGGCTTCGGCGCCCGCGACGTGGGCGATGACCATGCCGGCAGTGGCCATGCGCCGCAGCGAGCGCGCATACAGCAGGCCGGCGGCGGTGCAATGAATGGGGGTGACCTTGTCATGGATCGGGTCGATGATTTCGGCGATCTGCTGGCCGGCCTCCAGGTATTGGCCGGGCGTGGCGCAGTACACCAGCAGGCCGCCGACTGGCGTGGTCACCGGTTCGACCCCGGCCAGTGGCGTGGCCGGGTACGGCAGTGGCGGTTGCGGCTTGGTCTCGCCGACGATGGCATCGAACTGGATCAGATAGTCGATCAGCGCCTGACAATCGCGGCTGGCCAGCGGGTGATTGACGTCGCCCTGGCCGCGCAATTCGACGGTCACCGAGAAGCTGCCCAGCGGAATCTCGAACTGCTCGCCGAAGCGCTCGCGCAGTTGCCACCAGAGCAGGGTGAAGCATTCGTCGAACGACTGCCCGCCGGAATCGGTAGCAAGCAGGCTAGCCTGCGCTTCCATGTAGCGCGCCAAGGGCTCGACCTGTGGCCACGCCTCGGGCGTGGTGTACAGGTGCACTACCGACTCGAAGTCGCAGTGCAAGTCCAGCACCATGTCGGCATCGCAGGCCAGGCGTTGCAGGGTCAAACGCTGGGATTGCAGTTGTGTGGCCGGCGTCTGGCGGGCGAGGGCGTCGCGCAGGCTGGCACGGATCAGTTCGAGGTTGTGCTGCGCATCGTCGTCCAACTGGCCTTCGATGGCGTTGCCGATTTCTTCGCTGAGGTCGACGAACCAGCGATTGAAGTTCTGCCCACTCTCCAGGTCGTAACGGCCCAGCGGCACGTCCATCAGCACTTGTTCGAGGCCGACCGGGTTGGCCACCGGCACGAGGACGATTTCGCTGCGCAGGCGGCCGGCAGCTTCCAGCTCGGCCAGACGCTGCTTCAGGTGCCAGGCGACCAGCATGCCCGGCAGCTCGTCGGCATGCAGCGAGGCCTGAATGTACACCTTGCCCTTGGCCTGCTGTGGGCCGAAGTGGAAACTGTGAATCTGCCGTGCGGTCCCCGGCAGCGGGGCCAGCAAGTCATGAATCTGGTGGCGCATTGTTATCTCTTTATTTTCAAACCGGTGCTAGTGAGTCGGCCCGAGGAAGGCCAGCCAGCGGCGTTCGGCAAGGCGGAACAGACCGACCAGCGCAAAAGTAATGGTCAGGTAGATCAGCGCGGCGATGCCGAATGACTGGAAGGTCAGGAAGGTCGCCGAGTTGGCATCCCGCGCGACTTTCAGGATATCGGGAATGGTCGCGGTGAACGCCACGGTCGTCGAGTGCAGCATCAGGATCACTTCGTTGCTGTAGTAAGGCAACGAGCGGCGCAATGCCGACGGCATGATCACGTAGGCGTACAACTTCCAGCCGGTCAGGCCATAAGCCTTGGCCGCTTCGACTTCGCCGTGGTTCATGCTGCGAATCGCCCCGGCAAAAATCTCCGTGGTGTACGCACAGGTATTGAGCGCGAAAGCGAGGATCGTGCAGTTCATCGCGTCGCGAAAGAAACTGTCGAGGATCGGCTGTTCGCGCACGGCGGCGAGGCTGTAGATGCCGGTGTAGCAGATCAGCAACTGGATATACAGCGGCGTGCCACGGAACAGGTAGGTGTAGAACTGCACCGGCCAGCGAACGTAGAAGTGCGGCGAGACGCGGGCAATCGACAACGGAATCGAGACGATGAAGCCGATGCAGATCGAGGCGGTCAGCAGCCACATCGTCATTGCCAGTCCGGTGATGTTCTGGCCGTCGGTATAAAGGAAGGCGCGCCAATATTCCTGGAGAAGTTCGATCATCGTACGGCCTCCCGGGCACCGGCGGCGTAGCGGCGTTCGAGCCAGCGCAGGATGAAGTTCGAAGCACTGGTGATCAGCAGATAAATCAAGGCGGCGAGGACCAGAAAGTAGAACAGTTGATAGGTACTTTTACCGGCGTCCTGCGCTGCCTTGACCAGATCGGCGAGGCCAATGATCGACACCAGCGCGGTGGCCTTGAGCATGACCATCCAGTTGTTGCCGATGCCCGGCAGGGCGAAGCGCATCATTTGCGGAAACACCACGAAGCGAAAACGCTGGCCACGTTTGAGGCCGTACGCGGTGGCGGCTTCGACCTGACCACGCGGCACCGCGAGGATCGCGCCACGGAAGGTCTCGGTGAAATACGCGCCATAAATGAAGCCCAGCGTCAGCACGCCGGCGCTGAACGGGTCGATTTCGATGTATTCCCATTCCATGTAGTCGGTCAGCGACGTCAGCCAGGTTTGCAGGCTGTAGAAGATCAACAGCATCAGCACCAGATCCGGCACGCCGCGAATCAGCGTGGTGTAGAGCTGCGCGGGCAGGCGCACCAGTTTGACTTTCGAGAGTTTGGCACTGGCGCCGAGCAGGCCGAGCAACACGGCCACCAGCAGCGACATCGCCGATAATTTGATGGTCATCCAGGTGCCTTGCAGCAGCAATGGGCCGAAGCCCTGCAGACTGAACGAGGCCAGCCCCAGATTTTGCAGGAGGGTTTCAAACATAAATCAGCAACCTGAGCGGATGGAAAAGGCGCCCATCGAGGATGGGCGCCGGGGCATTATTTGCCGCTGTACAGATTCAGGTCGCCAAAGTGTTTCTTTTGAATCTCGGCGTATTTGCCGTCGTCGTGTAACGCTTTGATACCTTTATCCAAAAGTGCTTTCAGCTCAGTGTTACCTTTCTTGATACCGACAGCGGTTTTGGCTGGCAGCAATTCGCTGTCGACCGGTTGGCTGATTTCATAATCAACGCCTTTTGGCGACTTCAGAAAGCCCAGTTCGGCTTGCAGCATGTCCTGAATACCGGCGTCGAGACGGCCGGAGGTCAGGTCGGAATACACCTGATCCTGGTTCTGATAGGCCTGGGTTTTCACGCCAGCCTTGTCCAGCACGGCTTTGGCGTAGGCTTCCTGGATGGTGCCTTGCTCGTAACCGACGGTTTTGCCCTTGAGCGAAGTGACGTCGGCGGTGATGCCGGAGCCTTTCTTGAACACGTAAGCGGTCGGGCCGGAAAACAGTTCGCTGGAGAAGTCGATGACCTTCTCGCGCGCCGGGGTCACGGTCATCGACGAGATCACGCCGTCGAACTTGTTGGCCTTGAGGCCCGGAATCATGCCGTCGAAATCGCTTTCGACCCATTTGCACTTGACCTTCAGTTCGGCGCAGATCGCGTTGCCCAGATCGATATCGAACCCGACCAGGCTGCCATCGGCCGCTTTCGACTCGAACGGTGCGTACGAAGGGTCAACGCCAAAGCGCAGCTCTTTGTATTCCTTGGCCAGCGCGGAGCCGGCGGCCATGCACAACGCCAGTGCAGAAAGGGTCAGCAATGCTTTTTTCATTATTCAATCCCTAAGAACCAATATGAGCGCTTGTGGCGCAGAATTATTGTTACTGCAACGCTTACGACCTATAGAAAGTAGCAATTTCCGAACCAGAGTGCCGAACAGGTGTTTTAAAAGGTCGAGTGCAGAGAGGCAAGGGTAGTTGAATGCCCGGAAACGGGCATTGCTGTTTGCATGCACTGTTTCGGTTCAAGCGCGTGGCTGAGAGCAGGTAAAACTGTGGCAAGGGATTTGTCCCTGATGACTGATCGTTCCCACGCTCCTGCGTGGGAATGCATCAACGGACGCTCCGCGTTCGGCTCTGGGGGGACGCAGAGCGTCCCGTGCTGCATTCCCACGCAGAGCGTGGGAACGATCAGTGAAAAGGGGTTAGGCCAACAGATCCTGAAGGGTAGCGAGGCTGTCGGCTTCTTCGACGGTCTTGTCCTTGCGCCAGCGCAGCATGCGCGGGAAGCGTACGGCGATGCCGCTCTTGTGTCGGCGCGACAGGGCGATGCCTTCGAAGCCCAGTTCGAACACCAGGCTCGGTTTCACGCTGCTCACCGGGCCGAATTTTTCCACCGTGGTTTTGCGCACGATGCTGTCGACCTGGCGCATCTCTTCGTCGGTCAGCCCCGAATACGCCTTGGCGAACGGTACCAGCGAGCGCTGGCTGGATTCCGGCGGACCGTCCCACACGGCGAAGGTGTAATCGCTGTACAGACTGGCGCGACGGCCGTGTCCACGCTGGGCATAAATCAGCACCGCGTCGACGCTGAACGGGTCGACCTTCCACTTCCACCACACGCCCATGTCCTTGGTCCGGCCGACGCCATACAGCGAATCGCGGGCCTTGAGCATCATGCCCTCGACGCCGAGTTTGCGTGACGCTTCGCGCTGGCGGCCAAGGTCGAACCAGTCCTCGCCGGTCAATACCGGGGAGGGCAGCAGTACCGGGCTGTTGCAGCGCGCGATCACCTCTTCGAGTTGCGCCCGTCGCTTGACCTGCGGCTGGTTGCGCCAGTCTTCGCCCTGCCATTCCAGCAGGTCGTAGGCCAGCACCACCACCGGCACTTCTTCGAGAATCTTCTTGTCGAGCGTCTTGCGACCGATGCGTTGTTGCAGCAGGGCGAACGGTTGCACGGCCGGCGGCTCATCGGAATGCGGATCGAAGGCATCTTCAGTAGTCGGATGGGTACTCTTCCACACGACGATTTCGCCGTCGATCACTGTCCCGTCGGGCAAGCCGTGGACCAGCACATCGAATTCAGGGAAGCGCTCGGTCACCAGTTCCTCGCCGCGCGACCACACCCACAGCTTGCCGTCGCGCTTGACCACTTGCGCGCGGATACCATCCCACTTCCATTCCACCTGCCAATCGCTGGCCGGGCCGAGCAGGGCTTCAAATTCCTCGACCGGTTGCGACAACGCGTGGGCAAGAAAGAACGGGTAGGGCTGGCCGCCGCGCTGGGCATGTTCGTCGGCGGACTCCGGGGCGATGAGTTTCAGGTAACTCGCGGCGTTGGGCCGATTCGACAGATCGGTGTAACCGACCAGACGCTGAGCCACGCGTTTGCTGTCGAGCCCGGCCATTGAGGCGAGGGCGCGGGTGACCAGCAACTTCGACACGCCAACGCGGAAACTGCCGGTGATCAGCTTGATGCACAGCATCAGGCTCGGCCGGTCCAGTTGCGCCCACAACATCGGCAGCTGCCGCGCCAGATATTCCGGGGTTTCACCGCGAAGTGGCAGCAGCTTGTCTTCGATCCATTCGGCAAGACCGGCCTCGGAACTGTGGGGATTTTCCGGCAGCACCAGAGAAATGGTCTCGGCCAGATCGCCGACGGCTTGGTAGCTTTCTTCGAACAGCCATGGCTCCAGTCCCGAAACTGCGACCGCCAGCTCACGGAGGATGCGCACCGGTACCAGTTGCCGAGGCCGACCCCCGGAGAGGAAATACACCGCCCATGCGGCATCTTCCGGCGCGGCCTGCGCGAAGTAAGCCTGCATCGCCGCCAGCTTGGCGTTGCTCGACGTGGTGGCGTCGAGTTCGGCATATAACTCGGCGAAAGCTTTCATGGGGAAGTCTCGGCAACGGTGGGTTCGCTGGCGATGTTGTCGTCTTCGTCATCGCCGTATTCGGTGGTGAAGCCTTGTGCATCGAGGCCCTGTTCGCGCAGATGACGTACGAGCACGCCGATCGAGCCGTGGGTGACCATCACCCGTTCCGCGCCGGTCTGGTTGATCGCCCACAGCAGGCCGGGCCAATCGGCGTGATCGGAAAGGACGAAACCGCGATCGACGCCGCGCCGCCGCCGGGTCCCGCGCAGGCGCATCCAGCCGCTGGCAAAGGCATCGCTGAACTCGCCGAAACGACGCATCCAGGTACTGCCGCCTGCTGACGGCGGAGCAATGACCAGCGCCTGGCGCATGATCGGGTCGCTTTTTTTTACGTCGCCCGCATAGATCGTCGGCGGCAGGTACACGCCGGCATCGCGGTAGACGCGGTTCAGCGGTTCGACCGCGCCATGGCTGAGGATCGGCCCCAGGGTCTCGTCGATCCCGTGGAGAATCCGCTGCGCCTTGCCGAAGGAATAGCAGAACAGCACGCTGGCCTTGCCGGCGGCGATATTGGCCGCCCACCACTGATTGATCTCGGCGAAGATCTGCGCCTGCGGCTGCCAGCGATAGATCGGCAGGCCGAAGGTCGATTCGGTGATGAAGGTGTGGCAGCGCACCGGTTCGAATGGGGTGCAGGTGCCATCCGGCTCGACCTTGTAATCGCCCGATGCGACCCAGACTTCGCCGCCGTATTCCAGGCGCACCTGCGCCGAACCGAGGACATGCCCGGCGGGGTGAAAGCTCAGGGTCACGCCGTGGTGGGTCAGGCGCTGGCCGTAGTCGAGTGTTTGCAACTGGATGTCCTGACCCAGACGCGCGCGCAGAATCCCGGCGCTGGCGCTGCTCGACAGGTAGTGCTGATTACCGGTGCGCGCGTGATCGCCATGGGCATGGGTGATCACCGAACGCTCGACCGGCCGCCACGGATCGATATAGAAATCTCCGGCGGGGCAGTAGAGACCTTCAGGTCGGGCAATAACAAGATCCATGTCGTGACCGGAATGGGGGGCTTGTTAACTATGAGGCGGGCGTGAAGCTGGAAGTTCGATCGGCTTTAAAGCGCTACCCTCACCCCAGCCCTCTCCCAGAGGGAGAGGGGGCCGACCGAGGTGTCCGGTGAGGTACATCGACCTGGGGGACCGAGTTGAATATGGATCCGGCACAGCCTTGAGCCTGATCCAATATTGGATTCACCGTCTCTCTTTCAGGTCGGCGCAAGACCCAAGCATCCCCCAATCAGTCCCCTCTCCCTCCGGGAGAGGGCTAGGGTGAGGGGCTGTTGATCTTTGCTCTATTTCCCGGGGGTGAGGGTCAAGCGCGCCTTGCCATACACCCGATCAAAGTTCTGCGGCTGCATCGGCAAGCCGATGTACTGACCTTTCAGCCACGCATCGATCCCGTTCAGGTAATTCGGACTCAGTGGATTGCCCGACTGCCCCGTACCGTTCTGCGCCATCAATGGCTCGCTCTGGCCGAAGTCGACGATAAAGCGCATCGACGGCGCGCGCGTGGTGGCGAAGTCCTGGCCCCAGGCAAACGCCGAGCTGTTCAGCGTGGTGTGATCGCCACCGGCTGCCAGAGGCCCGCGCACAGTCTGACCGTTGCTGTTCTTCCACGCATAGCTGTGCAGTTTGCCCCACTGCCAGGCGCGATGATCGCCGCCCAACTGACTGTCGCCGGCCGTAATCGCCGCAGCGAGGCTGCGGGCGAGAATCACGGATTTGTCTTCCTTCTGCGGCGTGCGCAGATCATCCCAGAACGGACTGTCCTCACGTCCCAAGAGATGATCGGCCTGCGCCGCGTAGGACAGATCGCCATTGGCGACAAAGGCCTTCCACGCCGGGCTCGACTCAGGACCCAGTTCATCGAGGAAGATCTGCTTCATGCTTTCCTGCAGAAACAGTTCGTAGATCGCCGCATCCGCCGAGGTCGGGCTGAGCTTGCCGTCGAACGCCATCAAACGGGTGAAGGCTTCGCGCGCCTTGCTGCGTTCGGCTTCCGGCAGGGCGTCGATCGCCTGTTTCAGCGGTTGTTTCATGCCCGGCGCTTCGAAGACTTTTTTCAGCTTGGCGGCGAAGGTGGTGGTCTGGTCGTACTGCATGGCGATCACGCTGCGGCTGTCGTGCTTGCCGCTGCCAGCCATTTCCGCCAAGCGTTCGCCACGCTCCGGTGCCGCCCAGGATTTCGACAACTGCATGCCGTAGCCGTCGGGAATCACCCGCTGGTTGGCGGTGCCCAGCCAGCCTTGTGCCGGGTCCTGATCGTAGGGGTGCAGCATCGGGTCGGCGTAACCGTCCCAGTCGTAGCGACCGTCCCAGCCCGGCGAGGGCAGCAGGCCTTCGCCTTCGCGACGGTTGGGGAAGCGCCCGGTGACTTGCCAGCCGATATTGCTCGCATCGGCAAAGACCAGATTGAGGGTGATGGCGCGGATTTCGCGGCTGGCGTCCGAGGCGCGCTCGACGTTCTGCGCGCGGGTCAGATCGAAAAAGGCATCCAGGGTTTTGTCGTCGGTGAAGCTTGGCGTCTGCAGGGCGAGGCCGAAACCGCTGCCTTGCGCCGCTGCCTGGGCACTGTTGAGCAGCGCGCCGTGGCGGGTTTCGTACACGGCTTCACGAATCGGCCGCTGGCCTTTGACGAAGTAGGTTTCGTTGCGCACGCCCAGCGGCTGCCATTTGCCGTTGACTTCGTAAGTGAGGCTGCTGCCCTGACGGCGGATTTTCTCGAGGAACAGATCCTGGTTATCGCCGAGCACGCTGGTCATGCTCCACGCCACTTTGCCGTTGAACCCACCGAGCACCATCGGCAGACCGGCAACCGTGACGCCGGCGGCCTGATATTTCGGCGCACGGATCTGCACGAAACTCCACAGCGACGGCGCGGCCAGCGGCCCGTGCGCATCGCTGGCCAGCAGGCTCTTGCCGCTGCGGCTGCGTTGCGGGGCGATCGCCCAGTTGTTCGCAGTCGGCGTGGCGATCAGGTTCAGCGCCGACAGTTGCTGGCTGGCGCTGCTCAGTTCCGTCAGCCCCGGAATCTGCCCGTTGAGCTTGAGGCCTTGCAGTTTGTCGGCTTCAGCCACTGGCAGGTTTTCATCAGGCGCCGACGGGCTCAGCCAGGCGAGTTTGTCAGTGGTCACGGTTTGCGCGAGCACCAGCGACTGGATTTCCTCCGGCAGGTTGGCCGACTGGCTGAAATTCAGCAGGGCGAAAATCAGCGCGGAATCTTCCGGTTTCCAGTATTCCGGCTTGTAACCGCTGGCGGCGAGATCGCCCGGCAACTTGTCGGCGTAGCGGAACAGATAAGCGTTGACGCCTCGTGCGTAGACTTCGAAAAAGCGCTTGAGCCGTGGCGACGAGGCCTTGTACAGCTCGCCGGCGCTCTTCTTCAGATTGACCGCGCGCATGTAACGGTCGGCATCGAGCATCGACGCGCCGGACATTTCCGCCAGCCGGCCCTGGGCCAACAGGCGCAGGGTGACCATCTGGTTGATACGGTCGCTGGCGTGGACGTAACCGAGACTGAACAGCGCGTCATGGAAGCTGTTGCTTTCGATCAGCGGCATGCCCATCGCATTGCGCCGCACCGAAACGTTCTGCGCCAGGCCCTTGAGCGGTTGCACGCCGGAGGTCGGTGGCAGGCTGTCCTGGGCGTTCCAGGTCTGGCAACCGGACAGGCCGAGAACACCGGCCACTGCTGCGGCAACGCCGAACCGGGGAAGAAAATGTGTAAGGGCTGGCGAGGCCATGGCGAAGCTCCTGCGGGGGTATAAGGCTGGGGGCGCAATAAAGCCGCTACGTTAGTGACGGCGCGAGGGCCGCGCAAGCGGGGCGAGTGGTTATTTATGCAGTTGTCGGCTGATCGGTCAGAGGCGTGACAGTTGCTTGTGGGAAAGAGCTGATGTTGAACTGCGGAATGAGTCCGGAGACCTGTCAGGAGAAAGATCGCTATGGAGCTTCAAAGCAACGCTGCGCTGATCATCATCGACCAGCAGAAAGGCATTCTGCACCCGCGTCTGGGGCGGCGGAATAATCCTCAGGCCGAAGAGCGAATGCTTGAGTTATTGGCGCTGTGGCGCCTGCGCGGGCGCCCGGTGATTCACGTGCAGCATTTGTCGCACTCGCCTGATTCGGTGTTCTGGCCGGAGCAGTCCGGGGTGGAGTTTCAAGAGCGATTTGTTCCTCGGGACGAGGAATGGCTGATTCAGAAACAGGTGCCGGATGCGTTTTGTGCCAGTGGGCTGGAGGCGCAGTTGCGTGAGGCTGGGATCGGGCAATTGATCATCGTCGGTGTGGCGACCAATAACTCTGTTGAGTCGACGGCGCGCACTGCGGGCAATTTGGGATTCGATACGTTTGTGGCGGAGGATGCGTGCTTTACCTTCGACAAGGCCGATTATTTCGGCACACCGCGTACCGCTGAAGAGGTGCACGGGATGTCGCTGGGCAATCTGCATGGGGAGTATGCGACGGTGGTCAGTAGTATGCAGTTGTTGGCGGCAGGCTGAAGTTTTTTGGTGAATGGACCGGCGCCTTCGCGAGCAGGCTCGCTCCCACAGTGACCATATTTCTTCAGATGAAACGCGATCCCTGTGGGAGCGAGCCTGCTCGCGAAAGCGGTGTGTCAGGCGCCAACAATGTTGGAGGTGCCGGCCCCATCGCGAGCAGGCTCACTCCTACAGGAGATCGGTACGCGGTCACTGTGGGAGCGAGCTTGCTCGCGAAGGCGGTAGGTCAGGCGAAGAAGACCTTCGCCAGTGACATCAAGCGCCGTGGCACTTCTTGAATTTCTTGCCGTTGCCGCATGGGCAAGGGTCGTTGCGGCCGACGTCTTTCAGGGCGTTTCGTACCGGTTCCTGGTGGGCGTGGCCGCAGTTCGGGCCGTGGACATGGCCATGGTCGTGATCGTGATGGTGGTCATGATCGTGGTTGCAGTCAGGGCCATGGACATGGGGTTGCTGGGTCATCGAGGTCACTCCGGAGTTAGATCGGCGGGGATTATCACGCCATTGCGCTCAAGGTGCACGTAGTGGGCGATGAATAAACCGGTTTCCATTTCCCCCTGCAATCGATAGGGAATCTGCTGGTTCGGATTTTTCAGCAGTTTCACCACCTGTTTGACCTTCGGCCACAGGTTGGTGCGGATCGGCACTTTGAAGTAAGCGCTGCGCTTGGGCCCCACGGTAAACCAGTGCTCATGCTCGCCTTCGGTGAGCAGCATGTCGGCCAAGTGAATCCGGTATTCGAGGCCGCGCACGGTCAGGTCGCTGTCGTTGGGATTGTCGACGCGAAAGTGCAGGATGAATTTCTGTTCGAGCAGTTTGGCCCGCACCACCTCGACTTTCACCAGATGCACGGCGGGCTCGACGCTGTCGTCGCTGAACCACGAGGCACAGCCGCCGAGGTTTACGATCAGCATCAACAGCAGAAAATGTAGTGTGCGCCGACGACCGAGCATGAAATTGACTCCCTTTGTGCCCAGTCTAGACCTTAAAAGATTTCAGCCTTCGGCTAATCCCGTGTAGGAGCGGCCGAAGGCTCGGGCCGCGATCGGACGATCTTTTGATCTTCAGCTCAAGCGCCGAAATAACCCGAACAACACTTCTTGAACTTCTGCCCGCTGCCACACGGGCAGCCGTCATTGCGCCCCAGCTTCATCTGCACCGTCGGATCGATGAAGTACCAGCGCCCGCCGTTCTGCACGAACGAGGAGCGCTCGCGATGGCTGTGCTCGCCTTGGCTGTCATGCCAGCGCGCGGTGAAGGTGACAAAGGCGTGTTCCGGCTGGCCGCCGAACACTTCCGAGCTTTCAACCTCAAGGCCGAGCCAAGTGCTTTGCGCACTCCAGTCGCTGATCGATTGTCGGTTCAGTCCCGCCTGCTGCGCGGGCAGGGTAGTCGCTACCAGATAGTCGACCAGCCCCAGCACATAAGCGCTGTAGCGCGAACGCATCAAGGCTTCGGCACACGGTGCCGGGTGGCCGTCGTGATAAGGGCCGCAGCAGGCGTCCAGCAGATTGCCGCTGCCGCAAGGGCAAATGGCTGTACTCATTGCATTACCACCAGTATTTCCCGAAGTTTTCCGGATTGGCCCAGAAGCGTGAATTGAGCCAGTCGGGGACTTGTTTGTAGTCAAGCAGATCGTAGGTGAACAGGGTCAGCACCTGCTCGTCGCGCTGGAAACGCTCGCTGGCCTGCAGGGCCAGCGAATAGAAATCGGTTTCCTGCCAGCCACTGGCCGCCAGATCCGCCAGCACCGCGATGCGACTGGCGTTGAGATTGCGGATGCCGCCCAACAGGTTCAGGCCATCGCGTTTGGGCAAATGTTCCAGGCAATCGACTACCAGCGCCAGATCGAAGCGTTGCGCAGCCAATTCGGCGGGCAACGCGCCGGGCGCGGCATGAGCGACTACGGTGTCTGGATGCGCGTCCTTGAAAGCGCTCAAGGCGGGAAATTCGCTGGCGCCAATCAGCAGCAGTCGGGCCGGGGCGTAGCGATCCAGCAAAGCGGCCAACGCCTGTTGCGGCGTGCGCGAAGAAATGGCGACGTTCATCGAAGCTCCTCAGTCAGACCGCCAAGACTAGCCTGCCAGACCGCGTCGGCAAAGCGCCCGGTGGCGGCGGTTTTCGCCAAAAGAGGCAAACCCCTGTGAACACGGTCGCAAACAGCGGTGGCCTATTGCTGGCGGAGATTAAAACTCCGGTCTTTACTCCCTGAATCGGTTTTAAGCCGATCCCTCAGGAGAAAACTAGATGAGCATAGTTCGGACAGCATTACCCTTGGTTCTGCTAACCAGTGTGTTGACTGGTTGTGCAGGTTTGCAGAAAACCGACTGGCCGACCTGTGCGGCGGTCGGCGGTGTGGTCGGTGCCGGTCTCGGCGCGACGGAAAGCGCATCGTGGGCTGGCTACGGTGCACTGATCGTCGGCGGTACGGCAGCGGCTTACTGCTGGGTGCATGGCGATGGCGATGAAGACGGCGATGGCGTGCCGGACAGTCGCGACAAGTGCCCGGGCACGCCAAAAGGCGTGCAGGTCGATGCTGACGGTTGCCCGCCACCGACGCCTGCGCCAGTGGTCGAAGAAGCGGTTGTGGTCAAGGAAGAAACCATCGTCATTCGTGATGTGCATTTCGAGTTCGACAAAGCCACGCTGACCGGCCCTGACAAGCAAGTGCTGGACAAGGTCGCCGATCGCTTGAAACAGGAATCTTCTACCGCGCAACTGACCGTGACCGGTCACACCGACAGTGTCGGCAGCGATGCCTACAACAAGAAACTGTCGGATCGTCGTGCGCACTCGGTGGTGGAATACCTGATCCAGCAGGGCGTGCCACGTGCCAGCTTCGTTTCGGTGTCGGGCCTTGGTGAAAGCCAGCCTGTGGCTGACAACAAGTCGGCTGATGGTCGTGCACAGAACCGTCGCACCGAAATCAAAATCGTCCGCTAGCCCCTCTCGCATCCGCGGCTTGTGCAGTCGCGGATGCGGGTCTTTACTCCTGTGTAACCGGTATGGGCCGGTACACAGGAGCGTTCACAAATGCGTCTTTTCTCAAGGTCCGTCTTGCCGGTGCTGCTGCTTGGCAGCTTGCTCACCGGTTGTGCCACTCACAGCGATGGCACCGCCCCCCTCAATCAACGTACGTGGCCGATCTGCAGCCTGCTTGGCGGTCTGGTCGGCGGCGGTCTTGGCGCCATTGAAAGCGCCGGCTGGGCCGGCGGCGGCGCGGCATTGGGTATCGTCACCGGCGGGCTGATCTGTTACGCCCAGGATGGCGACGAAGACAGCGACGGCGTCTTCGACCGCCGCGACCGCTGCCCCGACACCCCGGAAAACACCGAAGTCGATCACCGTGGCTGCCCGTTGCCGCAATATCCGGTGGCAGTCAAACCGGTCGAACCGGCGCCGCAAACCGAAGTGATCACCTTGAGCGATGCCGGCAACGTTCTGTTCGATTTCGACAAGTCTGATCTGACCCCGGCGGCAAAAGCCCAGCTCGATACCTTGATGGACAAACTGCGCAATGCCGATGTGGTGAGCATCAAAGTCATCGGGCACACCGACAGCAAAGGCTCCGATGCCTATAACCAGGCCTTGTCGGAACGGCGCGCGAGCAGTGTCGCGGCGTATCTGTTGAGTCAGGGCCTGGCGCCGAACAAGCTCACCAGCGAGGGTCGAGGCGAAAGTGAGCCGGTCGCCGATAACGCCACCGATGAAGGCCGCGCGGAAAATCGCCGGGTCGAGCTGCATATCAATCGTTAGGAAAGGTCTGTAGTCCGCCGGCTAGAGCTGCCGGGTCGAAATCATCGGCCCGGCAGCCATTTACCCGGCGTTTGTAGAAATTTCATTTTTCCCTCTGGCTTATCCCCCGCAGAAGCCGGTACTGTGCGTGCAAAGAATAATTCGCAACACGGGGGAGCGTATGAAGGTGTTCTGGGGGCTGGGGCGTTTGCTGACCCTGCTGTTCTGCTGCGTGGTACTGGCCAATCAACTGGTGCCGTTTGTCCATCCGCTGCATCTGCTGGTGAATCTGGCCGGCGCTCTGTTGTTGCTGATTCATCTACTCGAAATACTGCTGTGCAATCGCAGCCTCAAGGGGCGCCCGCACCCTTGGCGTGATCGTGGCCGCATCCTGTTGTTCGGCGTTTTTCACCTGCAAACCATCCCGGCCCCGGCCGCTCCGGAGGCTTCTTCCCATGCGTAAACTCTGCCTGCTCGCTGCATTCATCAGTCCACTGGCCTGCGCCCAGGTGGTCAACGTGCAAAGCAATTCGCTGATGCGCTTGCCCAACACCACCAGCACGCTGCAACTGGAGAAACTGGAAGTCGCCGATTACGGCACCTTGCTGATCCCGTCCAACGTGACTGAATTAAACATCGATGAACTGCGTCTTGGCCATGAAGCACGTATTGCTATCGTTCCGGCTGAACAAGCGCTGGAAGTGAAGGTCAAGCGCGCTGAATTGAGCGAGGGCAGCCAGATCACTGCGCGCGGCGCCCCCGGCACTTATGAGAAAGCAGCCCGGGCCGGGCGCAATCTGAATCTGCAATTTCAGGCCCTGAGCGCGCCGCAACTGACGGTCGATGCCCGTGGCGGCAGGGGCGCGCCGGGTTTCGTCGGCCTCGACGGCGGCAACGGTGAAGATCCGGGCTGCACCTATGGCTCGGCCGGCCACGGCGCCGATGGCAGTGACGGCAGCGATGGCCAGCCAGGCGCGCCGGGTGCGCTGGTGCGACTCGCCGTACCACGGGATTTCCCTGCCGAGCAGATCAAGGTCAACGTGGCTGGCGGTGCCGGTGGCCCGGCGGGTGTTGGCGGCAAGGCGGGCAAGGGTGGCAAGTCCAAGGGCTGCCTGGTGTACCGCGCTGACGGCGGCAAGAACGGCAAGGCCGGCGCGGATGGTCAGCCTGGGCCGGAGGGAGCGGCGGGTTCGGTTACCGTGCAACGCCTCTAAAACTGCGACCCACTCTCTGATCAATAAAATGCTTTGGTGAGTGAAGATCTTTGGTGAGTGAAATTATGTGGCGAGGGGATTTATCCCCGCTGGGTCGCGAAGCGGCCCCGCTCTAAAAATCAAAAGCGGGACTGCTACGCAGCCCAGCGGGGATAAATCCCC
>NZ_JASCPT010000124.1:0-15782 GCF_029959775.1 Pseudomonas sp. PS01270
ATGCCAGCGCTGGCCTCTTCGCGAGCAGGCTCGCTCCCACCTTGGAATGCGTTCTCATGTGGGGCGAGCCTGCTCGCGAAGAGGCCGGCCCAGCCAACGAAGAAATCAGCGCTGCATACCCCAGCGCTTGACGGTCACCCGCTCAAGGGTGGCAAACACCAGATTCTCCACCAGCAGACCAATCAGGATCACCACCGCCAACCCGGCAAACACCTTGTCGGTGTACAGCTCATTGCGATTCTGGAAGATGTACCAGCCCAGCCCGCCCTTGCCACTGGTCGCGCCAAACACCAGTTCGGCGGCGATCAAGGTGCGCCAGGCAAACGCCCAGCCAATTTTCAGGCCGGCGAGAATCGACGGCAGTGCCGCCGGGATCAGTATGAACAACACAAGGCGCAAACCCTTGAGGCCATAATTGCGCCCGGCCATGCGCAGCGTCTCGGAGACGCCGAGAAATCCGGCATAGGTGTTCAGCGCCAGCGCCCACAGCACCGAATGCACCAGCACGAAAATCAGACTGTTCTGGCCCAAGCCAAACCAGAGCAGCGCCAGCGGCAGAAGGGCAATCGCCGGCAACGGATTGAACATCGAAGTCATGGTGCTGAGCAGATCACGTCCCAACTGGGTCGAGACCGCCAATGTCGTCAGAGCGAACGCGAGGACGATGCCGATCAGGTAGCCCTTGATCAGCACCACCAGGGATATCCACACCTTGGCCAGCAACTCGCCACTGAGCAGCCCGTCGAACAGGGCCTGCGCAGTTTGCAGAAAACTCGGCAGCATCAGGTCATTGTTCTGAATCCGCGCGACCACCTCCCAGATGATCGCCAGCACGATCAGGATCAGGCTTTTGCGCAGCCAGCCCTGTTGCCACAGGCGCGTGCCAAGCGGCAATTCGCGCTCGACCGGCACTGCGGTCAGCGGCTCGAGCACGGTTTCGAATTCTTCACGCACGGATGATGAATGGCTCATCGGGTAGTCCTCCTGGCCGCTCAATAGGCGATGCGAATGTCGTTGAAGTCGTGATCACGCTCGGTCTCCAGCGCCTGGCCCTCATCGAACAGCAGACGATGAATGCGCCGCGCCGATTCCTGAAACGCCACGCCGCCGAGGCTGTGCAGGTCGTATTGATGGCTGTGCACTTCGGCGCGCACCCGGCCTGGATGCGGTGACAGCAAGAGGATGCGATTGCCCACCACCAATGCTTCTTCAATCGAATGGGTGACGAACAACAAGGTGAAGCGCACCTCTTCCCAGAGCAGCAGCAACTCTTCCTGCATCTTGCGGCGGGTCAACGCATCGAGTGCAGCGAAGGGTTCGTCCATCAAAAGAATTTTCGGTTGCATGGCCAAGGCCCGGGCGATCGCTACCCGCGCTTTCATGCCGCCGGACAAGGTGTGTGGATAGGCGTCGGCGAATGCTGCGAGGCCGACCTTTTCCAGATAGTGCAACGCACGCTCTTCGGCTTCTTTCTTGTTCAAGGTGCGCGAGGCGAGCAGCGGGAACATCACGTTCTGCTTGACGGTTTTCCACGGCGGCAACTGGTCGAATTCCTGAAACACCACAATGCGGTCCGGCCCCGGCGCATCGACGCGCTGGCCTTGCAGGCGGATCTCGCCTTCGCAAGGCCGGATGAACCCGGCGACCGCCTTGAGCAAGGTCGATTTCCCGCAACCGGACGGGCCGAGCAGGACGAAACGATCAGCCGGGTCGACGGCGAAACTGACTTGATGGGTAGCGCGCACCACCCGCTGCGGCGTGCGGTATTCGAGGCTGACGTGATCGACGGCCAGCAACGCTTCGCTGCGGGCGATCGGGTTGCTGGCCGCGTGGCCTGGCAAAGGGGCGTTCATGGTCGATCTCCGGCAAATCAGAAAGGCGCGTCGCCCTGAATGGTCGTGCGATACAGCTTGCGGCGCAGATGCGCAGGGCAGCCGGCGGCGAGGTGGATCAGCGAACGGTTGTCCCAGAACACCAGGTCATGCGGTTCCCACTGATGGCGGTAGATGTTTTGCGGCAGCACGCTGTGGGCGAAGAGTTCGCCGAGCAACTGACGACTTTCGTCTTCCGGCAGACCGACGATGCGCGTGGTGAAGCCTTCGCTGACGAACAAGGCTTTGCGGCCGTTTTCCGGATGGGTGCGCACCACCGGATGCACCACTTCGGCGACCTGAGCCAACTGTTCAGGAGTCAGGGTCGGGCGCCAGTTACCCTCAAACTTGGTTTCGCTGTAGCGCGCGGTATAGGAATGCGCAGCGCAACGTCCTTCGACCGCAGTGCGCAACGCAGCGGGCAAGTCGTCCCAGGCTTTGTGCATGTCGGCAAACAGCGTGTCGCCACCCTCGGCGGGCAGCTCTTGGGCGTGCAGCATCGAGCCGAGACTCGGCAGCTCTTTATAGGAGAGATCGGAATGCCAGAACTTGCCGGCGTCTCCGAGACCGATGTTCTGGCCGTTCTCGATGATGTTGGAAACGATGAGGACTTCCGGGTGATTGGCCAAGAGGAATTGCTTGAGCACGTGGATCTGCAACACGCCGAAGCGGCGGCTGAAATCGATTTGCTGTTGCGGGGTGATCTGCTGATCGCGAAAGACCACGACGTGGTAATCCAAGTGCGCGCGATGAATGCGCGCGAAGTCCTGATCATTGACCGGCCGGCGCAGGTCGAGGCCAACGATCTCGGCGCCGACGGCACCGCTGAAGGGGCGAATTTCGAAGATTTGCGGCGCGGCAGTTGCGGCGCTTTCGGTGGCAGTAGCGGCGGACATCAATTATCTCCCACGCACGGCGCGCTCATGGACGCGCTCGTCGATCAGACACTCACGCTGGATTGCGTGTCGGTTCAGGTCGTGCGGCGCGCCGATTGGTCGGCAGGTACGCAGGTGGGTGACTTTATAGCTATAAGAATTGGAAATTAAATACCGTTAATGAATAACGATATGGCGAATGGTGAGGGGGTGGAGTGACGATTTGTGTCACTTACCGACGGATATGTAGCGCTTCAGAAGACGCCTTCGCGAGCAGGCTCGCTCCCACAGTTGGAATGCAATCTCCTGTGGGAGCGAGCCTGCTCGCGAATGGGCCGTCACCAGCGCCGAAGATCTAGCGCTCGTGCAACGCCTCAGCCCGCGCGCGAATGATCGGCTTGAGCAAATAGCTCAACACCGACTTCTTGCCGGTGATGATATCCACCGACGCCACCATCCCCGGGATAATCAGCAGTGGCTTTTCATCCGTGCCCAAATGACTGCGCTCGGTGCGCACCTTGATCACGTAGTAGGTGGTTTTCTTGTCTTCGTCGGTGATGGTGTCCGCACCGATCTGCTCCAGCTGTGCCTTCAGGCCGCCGTAAATGGTGTAGTCATAGGCGGTGAATTTGACGATCGCTTCCTGACCCGGATGCAGGAACGCGATGTCCTGCGGGCGGATCTTGGCTTCGACCAGCAGGGTGTCATCCAGCGGCACGATTTCGACCATGTCGCTGCCCGGCTGGATCACGCCGCCGATTGTGTTGACCAGCAATTTGTTGACGATGCCCCGCACGGGTGAGGTAACCAGCGTACGGCTGACGCGGTCTTCCAGCGCCTTGCCGGTGGCCTGGGCCTTGTTCAGATCGGTGCGCGCTTCGTTGAGCTGGGTCAGTGCTTCGCTGCGGAATTTGCCGCGGGTTTCGTCGATCTTGCGCTGCACTTCCTTGATCGCCGATTCCGCGCGCGGAATGGCCAGCGTGGTCGCGTCGAGCTGGCCACGGGTTTCCACTTCGGCACGCTTGAGGCGCAACACTTCCACCGGCGAGACCGCGCCCTGCGCCACCAGCGGCTCGGACATGTTGATTTCCTGACGCTGCAAGCCGAGTTGCTGACGGTACTGCGCCTGCTTGGAGCTGAACTCACGCAGCTCCTGCTGACGCTGGATCAACTGCTCCTGCAAGCCGCCGATTTCATCGTGCAACTGCTGACGACGGCTGATGTACAGCGACTCTTCGCTTTTTGCCTGGCCCGGCACGGCTTTGAGCACGTCCTCGGGGAAATTCAGCGGACGATCATCGACTTCCGCGCTCAGGCGCTCGACCCGCAGCAGCATCGACAGGCGATCAGCCTCGGTTTCGCCGACGTTGGAGGCAAAACGCGTGTCATCGAGACGAATCAGCGGCGCGCCGGCCTCGACGATCTGGCCTTCCTTGACGAACAGCTCGGAGACGATACCGCCCTCCAGGTTCTGGATTTTCTGGATCTTCGACGACGGAATCGCCTTGCCGTCGCCCTTGGTCACCTCGTCGATCACGGCGAAGTTGGCCCAGAGCATGAGGAACACGAAAAAGCCGATGATCGCCCAGATGGTCAGGCGCACGACGCGCGGGGCGTCTTCGATCAGCGCCTTGTTGACCTCCGGCAGCGGCTGGCCCTGCAGCGAGGCAGAGCCCTTGAAGTAGCGACGGATCGACTCCTTGACACCGGACTTAAGCAACACTGATCTGCCCCTTCTTCAACGCTTCCATCACGGCGGCTTTCGGGCCGTCGGCGAGAATCTGCCCGCGATCGATCACCAGCAGGCGATCGACCAGCGACAACAGCGATGCCCGGTGCGTGACCAGCACCACGGTCTTGTTTTCAATCACTGCTGCGAGGCGTTGCTTGAGGCGTTCTTCGCCGGTGTTGTCCATCGCACTGGTTGGCTCGTCCATCAGCAAGATCGGTGGATTGAGCAACAGCGCCCGGGCCAGGGCGACGTTCTGCCGCTGGCCGCCGGAGAGGTTTTGCCCACGCTCGCCGACTTGCAGCTCGTAGCCTTGCGGGTGCAGACGGGCGAATTCGTGGACGCCGGCCAGTTCGGCGGCTTGCAGCACCAGCTCGTCTTCGACGTAACGCGCGCCGGACACCAGGTTGTCACGCAGGGTGCCGGACAGCAGCTGAATGTCCTGCGGTACGTAGCCGATGTTGTAGCGCAGTTCGCTGACGTCGATCTGGCGGATGTCCACGCCATCGACCAGCAACGCACCGTCGTCCGGTTGGTACAGGCCCACCAGCAGTTTCGCCAGCGAACTCTTGCCCGAACCGCTGCGGCCGATGATGCCGATCTTCTCGCCGGGACGGATCACCAGGTTGATGTTCTTCAGCGCCGGGTTCTGCTGGTCCGGGTAGGTGAAGCTGAGCTGACGGCATTCGATCGCACCCTGCAGAACCTTGCGGCTCAACGGGCGCTCCTCGAAGTTGCGCTCCTGCGGCAGCTCCATCATCTGGTCGACCGAAGTCATGGTCACCCGCGCCTGTTGATAGCGCGTGAGCAGGCCGGACAGCGACGCCAGCGGGCTCAGCGCGCGGCCACTGAGCATGTAGCAGGCAATCAGCCCGCCCATGCTCAGGTTGCCGGCGATGATCTGGTACACGCCGAAGACGATCATGATCACCCCGGCCAGTTGCTGGATCAGCAAGGTGATGTTCATTGCCAGACCGGAGAGCATTTTCACTCGCAGCTCGAGACGGCTGAGGGTGCCGATGGTCTGCTCCCACTGATACTGGCGCTCGCTTTCAGCGTTGTTGACCTTGACCGCATCCAGGCCGGCGAGGGTTTCGATCAGGCTCGACTGGCGCTCGGCGCCCAGCGCCATGGTGCGCTCCATGGTCGCGATCAGCGGCTTCTGCAAGGCGTAGCCGATCAACAGGGCAATCGGGAACGCCAGCACCGGAATCCACACCAGATGCCCGCCGAGAATGGCGATGACGATGAAAATCAGGATGGTGAACGGCAGGTCGATCAGACTGGTCAGGGTCAGCGACGCGAGAAAGTCGCGCAGGCTCTGAAACTCGTGGATGTTCTGGGCAAAACTGCCGACCCGCGCCGGGCGGTATTTCATCGCCATGCCGACAATGCGCTCGAACAGCGTGGCGGAGATGATCAGGTCGGTTTTCTTCCCGGCCAGATCCAGGCACAGGCTGCGCAGGCTCTTGAGGATCAAGTCGAAGATGTAAGCGCCGGTGATGCCCAGCGCCAGCACCCAAAGGGTTGCTTCGGCCTGGTTCGGTACCACGCGGTCGTAGACGTTCATCACGAACAGCGGCGCGGCCATGGCGATGATGTTGATCAGGAAACTGGCGGCGATCGCATCGGCGTACAGCCAGCGCGAACGCTTGAGGGTGTCGCGAAACCACGAGCGTGCACGCGGGATCAGCGTGCCGTGGTTGACGTCGAATTTGTGCTGCGGCTGGGCGAAGAACACTTTGCCGGTGTAATCGTCGGTCAGTAGTTCACGGCTGACCACCGACTCGCCGCCATCGCTTTCGCTGAGCAGCACTCGTGCTTCGTTGTCGCCCTGCCAGCCCAGCAGGACGGCGCTGCGGCCATCCTTGAGCAGCAACAGCGCGGGCATGGCGATCGCCGGAATTTCTTCGAGCTTGCGCTGCAACACCCGCCCCTGCAGGCCGGCGCGAGCCGCTGCGCGCGGCAGCAACTCGACACTCAAACGTTGTTTGGGCAGCGGCAGGCCAGTGGTCAGCATCGCCGCGCTGGCAGGCTTCTGGTGCAGCATGCACAGGGCGAGCAGACCATCCAGCAACGGATCGTCATGCAACGCGCGTGGATCATGGCTGAGTTGAACTCGACTGACTTCTGATTCCACGCTCGACACTCTTTAACAGTTGAAAGGGATAACTCAGTTCATCCCAGGCAGCTGGACCTTGGGCTTCACGTCGTTCTGCACAACGGATGCCAACGGCGCGACCACTCCCTGGCTTTTGAGCAATTGGCCCATGGTCGCCTTGATTCGATACTGAGTAAATAACTGAATGTTCTTGATTTCCGCCAGACGCCGCGAGGCGGTGAACAGTTCGTTTTCGCTGTCGAGCAAATCCAGCAGGGTGCGTTCGCCGAGGCTGAATTGACGCTGGTAGGCAGTACGCACCGAAGTGCTGCGATCGACGTATTGCTGAGCGATCGGCACCTGAGCGTTGGCGTTGTTCAGGGCGTTCCAGGCCAGGCCGAGCTCTTCGTTCAACTGACGCAGGGCGTTGTTACGGATGTCCAGCGCCTGGTTGGCCAGGTACGACTTGGATTCCAGATCGGCCTTGTTGCTGCCACCGGAATACAGGTTGAAACGCATGCGCAGCATGGCCTGCCATTCGTTGTTGTGGCCGTTCTGGCCGTCGAGATCGTTGTCGGCGGTACGGCCCAGCTCAGCGTCGAAGCGCGGGTAGAAGGTCGATTTGGCGGTGGCGAACTGCTTCTCGGCAGCGGCAATATCCGACTCGGCGGAGCGCAGGATCGGGCTGTTTTCCAGCATCTGCGCGCGGGCTTCATTGAGGTTGGCGGGCATCATCGCCATGAACGGCGCCGGGCGCTCGAGCTGGTCGGGCATCTGGCCGACGGCGCTGAGGAAGTTGGTTTCCGCGTCGGCGAGGTTGGTCTGTTCGGTGATCAGATTGTTGCGGGCCTGGGCCATACGCGCTTCGGCCTGATCAAGGTCGGCACCGCTGCCGACGCCGCGCTGGGTGCGCAGCTGGATCTGATCGTAGATGCGCTGGTGGCTCTTGAGGTTTTCCTCGGCCAGACGCACGAATTCGCGACGGGTCAGCACGTCCAGATAAACCTGGGCGACGGTCAGCGCAGTGCGTTCGGAAGTGCCCAGCAACGAGTAAGCACGGGAGCTGACGTTGGCTTGTTGACGCGCAACTTCGTTGGACGTCGCGAAACCGTCAAAAATCATTTGCGAGAGACGTAAACTTGACTCGCTGCGGTTCAACGTCTCCCAGTGATTGCTTCCACCGTTCGCTCGAGTGGTCACACTGTCGGTGCCTTCACGGCCATAACCGCCGAGCAGATCGACCTTGGGCAGGTATCCCCCTTTCGCAGCCTTTAACTGATAATCCGCCGCCAATCGACTATTGACCCCCGCCTGAATCTCCGGATGGACATCCAGCGCCTGTTGCATGGCTTCTGGTAAGGATTGTGCTTGTACAAAAGAGGCGGCGAGAGCGAAGGGAGCGGCAAGGAGCAAAAGCGAACGCATGGTTGGAATTTTCCCGGAACTTCTTGTCTTGAATCACAGCAGAAACGTGGTGCTGCGTCGGATGATGGCAACCCGAAAGACCGTATGTCGGAAAGTTCAAAACAGGAACTGGATGACAGGCTGAAGGACAGGTCGCCGCGGAAATATCAATGTGACATTAGTGGGGCGATTGTTTAGGATGGCTCCCAGAAGGTCAATAGTTTGGCATAAAGTTAATCGCGATAATTTATAGCCAGATTATTGACGGAAATACAGCGTCAATAAGTTATCCATTTATAGAAAGTACGTCCAGACTGAAGTGGCGCCGACGCCCGTCAGGTCCATGGAAGTCAACTGAATGTGACACCCCGGAGAGTCTTCAATGAGCAGTGTTGTTGCCGTCGTCAAAAGCATTGTCGGTCAGGTTTTCGTGGTGTCCCCAGAGGGCGTGCGTCGCGTACTCGTTGAAGGCGATCGCCTGTATGTCGGCGACCAGATCGATACCGGCCTGTCCGGCGCGGTGTCGCTGGAACTGGCCGATGGCCGCATGCTCGATCTGGGCCGTGACACCCAGTGGAGCGCCAGCTCGCCTGACTCCAGCACTGACCTGGCCGAAGCCACCGCGCAGGCTGCGCCTTCTGTAGAAGAACTGCAGCAAGCCATCGCCGCCGGTGTCGACCCGACCACCGCACTCGAATCCACCGCGGCCGGCCCGACCGCCGCAGGTACCGGTGGCGCCGCCGGTGGTGGTCACAGCTTTGTCATGCTCGACGCCACCGCTGGCCGCGTCGATCCGACCATTGGCTTTCCGACGGCGGGCATCAATTCTGCCGGCCAAGTCGCGCAGGACACCACCGGCGGCCTGACCACCGACACCACCACCAACGCGCTGCGCGACTCGACCCTGAGCCTCAGCGCCACGCCGACCATCACCGAAGCCGGCGGCGTGCTGGTGTACACCGCGACCCTGACCCAGGCGCCGCTGACCGACCTGACCATCACCCTGTCCAATGGCGCAGTGATCGTCATCCCGGCCGGCGCCACCACTGGCACCGTCAACGTGCCGCTGGCGCCGAACGACACGGTCTACAACGACCCGACCCAGATCGACGTGACCGTCACCGGCACCAGCGGCGGCAACGGCATCACCGTGACCCCGCCAACTATCCCGGCGACCACGCAGGTCACCGACACCGTCGATACCACTACCGTCACGCTGACGGCTGGTTCGAGCGTGACCGAAGGCGGCCAGATTACCTATACGGCGACTTTGACCAACCCGGCGCAAACTCCGGTAACCGTCACTCTGTCGAACGGCTCGACCATTACCATTGGCGCTGGCCAGACTACCGGCACTGTTAACGTGCCGACGCCAGCGAATGACGTTTACAACAATGGCAGCACCGTCAGCACCACGATCACTGGCGCAACTGGCGGCAATTTCGAAAACCTGGTGCCGAACACCACGCCAGCAGTCACTACGATCACCGACTCGGTCGACAACACCGGCCTGACCCTGACTGCGACCAACAACATTGTTGAAGGCGGTCAGATCACTTACACCGCGACGCTGACTAATCCAGCGCAGACGCCGGTTACCGTCACCCTGTCGAACGGCTCGACCATCACCATCGCGGCTGGCGAAACCGTCGGCACCGTCAACGTGCCAACAGCGGCCAATGACGTGTACAACAATGGCAGCACCGTCAGCACCACGATCACTGGCGCTACCGGTGGCAATTTCGAAAATCTGGTGCCAAACACCACGCCAGCCGTTACCACGATCACTGATTCGGTTGATAACACCGGTCTGACGTTGACCGCGACCAACAACATCGTTGAAGGCGGTCAGATCACTTACACCGCAACGCTGACTAATCCAGCGCAGACGCCAGTTACCGTCACTCTGTCGAACGGCTCAACCATCACCATTGCAGCCGGCGAGACCGTCGGCACCGTCAACGTGCCGACTGCGGCCAATGACGTGTACAACAATGGCAGCACCGTCAGCACCACCATCACCGGCGCTACCGGCGGCAACTTCGAAAATCTGGTGCCAAACACCACGCCAGCGGTGACCACCATCACCGACTCGGTCGATGACACTGGCCTGACCCTGACTGCGACCAACAACATCGTTGAAGGCGGTCAGATCACTTACACCGCGACACTGACCAATCCGGCACAAACCCCGGTTACCGTCACCCTGTCGAACGGTTCGACCATCACCATTGCTACCGGCGAGACCGTCGGCACCGTCAACGTGCCGACTGCGGCCAATGATGTGTACAGCAACGGCAGCACCGTCAGCACGACCATCACTGGCGCTACCGGTGGCAACTTCGAAAACCTGGTGCCAAGCACCACGCCAGCCGTTACCACGATTACCGACTCGGTCGATGACACTGGCCTGAGCCTCAGCGCCACCGGTTCTGTGGCCGAGGGTGGCCAGATCACCTACACCGCCACGCTGACGAATCCGGCCGGCACCCCGGTAACCGTGACCCTGAGCAACGGTTCGGTGATCACCATTGATGCCGGCAAAACCACCGGCACCGTTACCGTTCCAGCGCCGGCCGATGACGTCTACAAGGACGCCGGCCAAGTCGAAGTCAGCATCAAGGACGCCACCGGCGGCAATTTCGAAAATCTGGTGCCGAACGCTACGCCGGCAGTGACCGAAATCACTGACACCGTCAATACCTCGACGGTGAAGCTGAGCGCAGACACCTCGGTTGCCGAAGGCGGCACCGTAACTTACACCGCCACCGTCGGCGCGCCAGTCACCGGCTCGCCTGTGGTCGTGACGTTGGCCAACGGCCAGAACATCACCATCGCCGTCGGACAGACCACCGGCTCCGTCACTTACACCGCACCGAACGATGCCTTGACCGGCAACGCTGCGCTGACCAACTCGATCACTGGCGTAAGCGGTGGCAACTACGAAGATCTGGTGGCGGACAAAACCCCAGTTTCGACCACCGTCACCGACGTGGCCGACACCACCAATCTGTCGCTGAGCGCGACCGCTTCCGTGGCTGAAGGCGGCCAGATCACTTACACCGCGACCTTGACCAATGCAGCTGGCTCGCCAGTAACCGTGACCTTGTCGAACGGCGCCGTCATCACCATCAATGCAGGCGAAACCAGCGGTAATGTGACTTTCCCGGCTCCGTCCGACGACGTCTACAAAGACTCAGGCTCCGTGCAGGCAACCATCACCAGCGCCACCGGCGGCAACTTCGAGAACCTCGTTCCGAGCACCACGCCAGCGGTCACTCAAGTCACCGACACCATCGATACCTCGACGGTCAAATTGACCGCCGACACCTCGGTCGCGGAAGGCGGCACCGTCACCTACACCGCCACTGTCGGCGCGCCCGTCACCGGCTCGCCTGTTGTCGTGACCCTGGCCAACGGCCAGAGCATCACCATCGCCGTGGGCCAGACCACCGGCAGCGTTACTGCCCCGGTATCGAATGACGTGCAGATCGGTCACGCACCGCTGACCAACTCGATCACCAACGTCAGCGGCGGCAACTTCGAAAATCTGGTCGCCGACAAGACCCCAGTCAGCACCACCGTGACCGACACCGTCGACACCACCAGCGTTGCGCTGACTGCCACCGGCAACGTCAACGAAGGCGGGCAGATCACCTACACCGCGACGCTGAGCAACCCGGCCGGCACGCCTGTGACTGTGAATCTGAGCAACGGTTCGGTCATCACCATTGAAGCGGGCAAGACCACCGGCACCGTGACCGTTCCGGCACCTGCCGATGACGTCTACAAAGACGCCGGCAAAGTCGAAGTCACCATCAAGGACGCCACCGGTGGCAACTTCGAAAACCTGGTGCCGAGCACTACGCCTGCGGTGACCAACGTTGCCGACACGGTCAACACCACGCACCTGACCCTCAGCGCAGAAAGCTATGTGCTCGAAGGCTCTTCGATCACTTACACCGCAACGTTGACCAACGCCGCGCAAACGCCGGTAACCGTCAACCTGAGCAACGGCCAGACCATCACCATCGAAGCCGGCAAGACCAGCGGTTCGGTGACGATCGCCGCACCGAGCGATGACGTCTACAAGGACCTCAGCAAGCTCACCGTGACCATGACCGACGCCAGCGGTGGCAACTTCGAGAAACTCGACGTCAGCAAGACTCCGGTCAGCACCACGGTCAACGACACCGTCGACACAACCGCACTGACCCTGACCGCCAGCGATACCGTCAGCGAAGGTGGCCAGATCACCTACACCGCGACCCTGAGCAACCCGGCCGGCACTGCGATGACCGTGACCCTGGCCAACGGCGCGGTGATCAACATCGCGGCCGGTGCGACCAGCGGTTCGGTGAATTTCCCGGCGCCCGCCAATACGCCGTACATCGATGGCAGCAACGTGCGGACGGCGATCGCCAGCCACAGCGGCGGCAATTTCGAGCGCGTCGAGGCCGATCGTTCGGCTGTGGTGACCAAAGTCACCGACGCCGTCGACACCACCAACATCAGCCTGAGCGCCACCGGCAGCGTTGCCGAGGGCGGCTCGATCGTCTACACCGCGACCCTGAGCAATCCGGCCGGCACCGCCATGAGCGTGACCCTGAGCAACGGCGCGGTGATCAACATTGCCAAGGGTGCGAGCACTGGCACTGCGACCGTAGCCGCGCCTGGCGATGACGTGTACAAGGACGCCGGCAAGGTCGATGCGAGCATCACCAAGACCAGCGGTGGCAACTTTGAAAACCTGGTGATCGACAAGACGCCTGCGGTAACTGATGTCACCGACACCATCGACAACAGCATTGTTTCGCTGACCGCCAGCGCCAGCGCGGTGGAAGGCGGCGTGGTTGTCTACACCGCGTCCGTGACCGCCCCGGTCACTGGTTCGCCAGTGCTGGTGACCCTGTCCAACGGCCAGACCATCACCATTCCGGTCGGCGCCAGCAGCGCCAGCGTCAACTTCACCGCGCCGAACGATGCACAGGCCGGCGGCAACACTCTGAGCGTGAAAATCGACGGCGCCAGTGGTGGCAATTACGAAAATCTCGTGGCTGACCAGACCCCGGCGGTGACCTCGGTAACTGACGTTGCCGACACCACCAACCTGTCGCTGTCCGCGACCGGCTCCGTGGCCGAGGGCGGTTCGATTGTCTACACCGCAACCCTGAGCAACCCGGCCGGCACGCCGGTGACCGTGGATCTGAGCAACGGCGCGGTGATCACCATCGAGGCCGGCAAAACCAGCGGCACCGTCACCGTTCCGGCACCTGCCGACGACGTCTATAAAGACGCCGGAAAAGTTGAAGTCACGATCAAGGACGCCACTGGCGGCAACTTCGAAAACCTGGTGCCAAGCACCACGCCAGCGGTCACTGATGTCACCGACACCGTCGACACCTCGACGGTCAAACTGACCGCCACCGAAACCGCGGCCGAAGGGGGCACCGTCACCTACACCGCCACCGTCGGCGCGCCGGTCACCGGTTCGCCTGTGGTCGTCACCTTGGCCAATGGTCAGAACATCACTATCGAAGTCGGCAAGACCAGCGGCAGCGTGAGCACCACCGCGCCGAACGACGTCCTCGCCGGCCACGCGCCGCTGACCAACTCGATCACCAACGTCAGCGGCGGTAATTTCGAAAATCTTGTCGCCGACCAGACCCCGGTCAGCACCACCGTGACCGACACCGCCGACACCACCAACCTGTCGCTCAGCGCGACCGGCGCGGTGAACGAAGGCGGCCAGATTACCTACACCGCAACCCTGAGCAACGCCGCCGGCACGCCGGTCACCGTGACCCTGTCGAACGGTGCGACCATCCTCATCGAGGCCGGCAAAACCACCGGCAGCGTGACCGTCGATGCACCGAAAGACGACGTCTACAAAGACGCCGGCAGCGTTGAAGCGACCATCCAGAGCGCAACCGGCGGCAACTTCGAAAACCTCGTCACCAGCACAGCGCCGGCGGTGACCACGGTCAACGACACCATCGACACCACCACCGTGTCGCTGAGCGCCACTGCGAACGTCGCCGAAGGCGAAACCGTGGTCTACACCGCCACCGTGGGCGCGCCAGTGACCGGCTCTCCGGTCATCGTCAGCCTGTCCAACGGCCAGACCATTACCATCGCGGTCGGCGAAACCACCGGCAGCGTCAACTACGTCGCGCCGAACAGCCCGCTGGCGGGCGGCAGCTCGCTGAGCGTGACCATTGATGGCGCCACGGGTGGCAATTACGAAAAACTGGTGGTCGACGGCAAGTCCGCAGACACCGTGGTTTCCGACACCACCGACACCACCAACCTGAACCTGACCGCCAGCGATTCGGTCGCCGAAGGCGGCCAGATCACCTACACCGCAACCCTGACCAACCCGGCCGGCACACCGGTGACCGTGACCCTGTCGAATGGCGCCACGATCACTATCGACGCGGGTAAAACCACCGGCACCGTGACCGTCGACGCACCGAAAGACGACGTCTATAAAGATGCCGGCAAAGTCGAAGTGACCATCGAGGGTGCGACCGGCGGCAACTTCGAGAACCTGGTGCCAAGCGCGGTTCCAGCGGTGACGAATGTCACCGATACCATCGACACTTCGACGGTCAAACTGACCGCCGATACCTCGGTCGCTGAAGGCGGCACGGTCACCTACACCGCCACCGTCGGTGCACCAGTGACTGGCTCCCCTGTCGTCGTGACTCTGGCCAACGGCCAGACCATCACCATCGGCGTCGGCCAGACCACTGGCACTGCAACTGCTGTTGCTGCGAACGATGCGCTGACCGGCAACGCTCCGATCACCAACTCGATCACTGGCGTGAGCGGCGGCAACTTCGAAGATCTGGTTGCAGACAAAACTCCAGTTTCAACTTCTGTCACCGACGTTACCGACACGACAAATCTGTCGCTCAGCGCCAGCAATTCCGTGGCAGAAGGTGGTCAGATTACGTACACCGCGACCCTGACCAACGCCGCTGGCTCACCTGTGACAGTCACCTTGTCGAACGGCGCTGTCATCACTATCAAAGCAGGCGAAACCACCGGCACCGCAACCGTTCCGGCACCGTCCGATGACGTTTACAAAGACGCCGGTTCCGTACAGGCGACGATCACCAGCGCCACCGGTGGTAACTTCGAAAATCTCGTGCCGAGCACCACTCCAGCGGTCACTCAGGTCACTGATACCATCGATACTTCGACCGTCAAACTGACGGCTGATACTTCGGTGGCTGAAGGCGGCACCGTGACTTACACCGCAACCGTCGGTGCGCCAGTTACCGGTTCTCCTGTCGTCGTGACATTGGCCAACGGCCAGACCATCACCATTGGCGTCGGTCAGACTACTGGCACTGCAACCGCTGTTGCTGCGAACGATGCGTTGGCTGGTAATGCTCCGATCACCAACTCGATCACTGGCGTGACCGGCGGCAACTTCGAAGATCTGGTGGCGGACAAAACACCGGTTTCGACCACTGTTACGGATGTTAACGACACCACCAATCTGTCGCTCAGCGCCAGCAATTCGGTGGCTGAAGGTGGCCAGATCACTTACACCGCGACATTGACCAATGCTGCTGGCTCACCAGTGACCGTGACGTTGTCGAATGGCGCAGTGATCACCATCAAGGCTGGCGAAACCAGCGGCACTGCGACGGTTCCTGCACCGTCCGATGACGTCTACAAAGATGCCGGCTCCGTCCAGGCGACGATCACTAGCGCTACCGGTGGCAATTTCGAGAACCTCGTACCGAGCACTGCTCCAGCGGTGACGACTGTCACCGACACCATCGATA